>JBFGZH010000225.1:0-4434 GCA_041586895.1 Psychromonas sp.
TAAACGCGACGCGATAAACTGCTGCTGATCGCTAAACACGCTTTCCGCCAGCAGCTTGTCAAAAATAGCCTGCAATTTTTGCTGCTGCTTTTGCAGTACCCGCTGCTGCTGCTGCTGTTCGCTCAACTGTCCTGATAACCGCGCATACTGGCCATCCGCTTCCTGATATTTTTGATGGGCAGCCTCAACGGACTGAGCAAGTGTTAACTTTTCAACTTCAAGCGCCTCACGAATCTGCGCCTGGCTTTGCTCACCAAAGGTCGCTTTTCGTTGTGCCTGCAGGCGCTGCAGTCTATCCCGGTTAGTTTGCCACTGCTGCTGTAACTCCCGCAGCGTCTCTTGTATATGCTGATGCTGCTGCTTGTGCAGTGCTAATTCATGCTCCTGCTTGGCCAGCAGACTCTGCAGTGCCTGTTGTTGCGTTTGCTTAGATTGATACAATGCGATGCTGCTTT
This sequence comes from Psychromonas sp., assembly GCA_041586895.1. Taxonomy (GTDB): domain Bacteria; phylum Pseudomonadota; class Gammaproteobacteria; order Enterobacterales; family Psychromonadaceae; genus Psychromonas. Next base: position 456 of record JBFGZH010000225.1, read on the forward strand.
TCTGTTTTTCAATCCAGCGTTCAGGCTCTTGAAATAACTTATCGACTTCCCTGAGCTTATCTAATAATGACTCTGGTAGCTGCTGTTTAATGGCATTTTTATTATCCTCGAGCTGCGCCGCTAACGCCTGCTGCTCTTTATTGAGGCGCTGCAGTTCCTTTTCATAGCTGCTGCTTTGGCTGCTCAGCTGCTGCAATCTATTATTATTGTTATTAACCTGTAGGGTTAATTCCTGCACTGCCTGCTGTCGTGCCGGTAATTCTTCTTCTATGCGCTGTAACTGCTGCTGCAGTTGTTCAATATGCTGACGTTTTTCCTGCAGCGCCCGGCCTAAGCGCGATAATTCCTGCTCACTGTTTGGCTGATATTCAAGCTCGGATAGATAACTGCTTGAGCGCCATTCTACTAACAGTGCAGCATAAGCTTCATCAAGCTGCACGGCTTGTGCCTGGTAAATTTTAAGCTGCTTGTTGTCCGCTTTAATCTGCGCTAACAGGTCGCGGTAATCATCGCGTGCCTTATTTAACTGCTGCTCTTTGTTCTGCAGGGCTAACTCTGTTTGCGGTATATCTAACGGCTGGTAATCAAGTACCGCCGGATGCTCAAGTGAACCGCATAACGGACAAGGTTTACCCGCCTGCAAACGTTTTTTGAAATCACTTAACTGGACGATCACCCGCTCTTGCTCCAAGAGCTTTTGTAAGCTTTCTTTTTCCGTTTTATATTGCTGCCCGGCTTGTTCGGCGACCACCTTCGCCTGTTCATTGCCACTCAGGCTACGCTGCAGCTCAGCGATCGATTTTTGCGTTTCCGATAAGCGCACCGCAGTGCCATCTAGCTGACGTACCAGCGCAACGGCCTGTTGATTTTGCGCTTGCTGCTCAAGTATTGCCGTTAAGGCTGCGCTTACCTGCCCTGCACTGCTGAAATGAGCACTTTCCAGACACTGCTGTTTTTCTGCAATTTGTGTCTGTAAAGCCGCCTTCTGTACTTGTAACGCCTGCTCACTTTCGTTGGCAGCTCTATGGTGCTCAAGAAGCATAGTTTGCAGAATTTTCTGCTTCTCTTGTATATCATAGCCTTCCCCCTGCAGCGCACTTAACTGTGCCTGTTGCTTTATATACAGGGAAAACTGTTGCTCGATAAACGGCAGTGTCTCCTGTAAAACCTGCGAAAGCTGCTGTTTCTGTAATTCAGCGTTGAGCTCAGCAAGCGCTGCGCTATCGCATTTATACTGAGCTTGTTTCTCGCTAAGGTGCTTTTCACTGGCTTTTAATGCATCAGTATGCTTATCCAGATCATGCTTTTGCTCCTTGCATTGCTGTGATAACTGCTTGATATTGATATCTAAAGGCAGGAGTTTTTCCGTTAAAATCAGTAATTGCTGTTGCTGCTCCTGCTGCTGCACTTTCTGCGCTGCAATTAATTTATCGCGCTCACTCTTAGCCTTAACTAATGTATTGGTTAATAACTCTTTTTTCTGTTCAGTGGCAGACAGCTGTGCACTGCTCTGCTGTAGCTGCTGACGATTGATTAACAGATCCTGGTAAGGCAGCTCCAACTGCCGCGCTTTTTCCGCCCATTCAATCGCTAACACCTGCTCTTTAAAATCCCTTTTCGCCTGCTCGCAACGCTGCAGCTCTTTTAGTTGCACCTGTGCCTGCGACTTTAATAATTCGGCATTTTTTAACCACTGCAGAGCATCTGTAATGCTTGTTAATGTTGCCTCTGATTCCTGCTTTGCAGTTTCCAGGGCCGACACCTGCTCCTGCAGCTCGTGCAACTGCTGTTCAGAGAGTACGTTTAAGCCTTCCGCCTGCTTAACCAATAGCGCCAATTCGGCCTGTACCTGTTTATTACGCTCGAAAACATGTTTGCCGATTTGACAATAAATTTCGGTGCCGGTCAGCTCTTCTAATAGCTCGGCACGCTCTTTAGAGCTGGCATTTAAAAAAGCAGCAAAGCCGCCCTGTGCGAGTAACATAGATTTAGTGAAGCGTGAAAAATCCAATCCGGTTAATTCAATTACCTGCTTTAACACTTCACTGCTTTTGGTCGATAAAATCGCCCCGTTTATTTCCGATAATTCACAATGTGGCGCCTGCAACTTACCGGTCGGGTTTTTACGGGCTCTCTTCTGTCCCCAGAAAACACGGTAACCACTGCCATTGACGCTGAATTCAACTTCAGCCAGGCAATCACCTGTGCCACGCGTCATTAATTCGTTTTTACTTTGGGTTAAACGGTCTAAACGAGGGGTCTGCTGGTATAATGCCAGACAAATTGCATCTAAAATTGTACTTTTACCGGCGCCCGTTTGTCCGGTAATAACAAACAAGCCGTTCTCGATAAAGTCAACGTTCTGAAAATCGATCTTCCACTGCCCCTGCAGTGAATTTAAATTTTTAAACCTAAGCGACAATATTTTCATCTATTATCCTCCAGATCAGCACACACCAGGGCAAATAAGTGACTCAGCTCGGCTTGCTGTTGTTCGCTTAAATTATCTTCGCATTGCAGGCGATGCTGAAAAAGCTCAATCGGCGTCAAAGCATCGAGCGTTGTCGCATCGCTTTCCTGCCATTGACTGTTTTCATTAATTTGCGGCGTACTGATTTTTAAAATTTCAATATCACTGCCCTCCAGCAGATGATTAAGCTGAGCCTGAACATCTGAAACATAAAAAGCTTGATTAAGTTTGACTTCAAGCCAAATGCTTTTCTGTTTATTAGCTTTCCTTAAATCACTCAACTGCTCGCAGACACTTTCCAGATCACCACTTATGACCTGCAGTGGTTGAAAACAAGGCACTGCTAAGGGGGTCACTTGTATATTGCTTTTCTGCGTAATATCAACAATCAGCACCTGTTTTTCATGCTTAGTCTCATCAAAGCTCAGCGCTATCGGCGAACCGCTATAACGAATATGCTCTCTGTTTTGCACTTTTTGCGCCCGGTGCAGATGCCCCAGGGCAATATAGTCAAAGTCCGGAAACAAAGCGCAGGGAAAAGCACTCAATGTACCTATATAGATATCCCGCTCCGATTCAGAAACAGAGCAACCGACGGTTGTTAAATGGCCGGTGGCAATAATCGGCAAGTTTTTATCGGCAAGTTTCTCCTGTGCTAACTGGTAAACTTTTTGATAGGTCTTCTCGATACCCTGTTGTAGATTCTGCTGTTTTTTTTCTGCAGAAAGTCCGAAGGCACTGCTCATCACATCATTGGCACGCAGAAAAGGCAGTGCGCAGACAATAGCCGCTTCCTGCTGCTCGCTGTTTTTCAAGGTGATCAAGTGCTCGCTTAGGTCCTCACTTAATCCCGCTATCAGCGAGACATTTAAAGCATTTAGCAGGCTTTTATTTTCATTAAGAACGGCCACACTATCATGGTTACCTGAAACAATAATTAACTGCCGGCATGCTGACTGCTGTAATTTAACGATAAAGTCACTGTATAACTTTCTGGCATAGGAAGGCGGTGCACTGCTATCAAAAATATCCCCTGCAACAACCAGCGCATCTATTTTTTCGCTATTTATAATGTCAACTAACCAGTTTAAAAATTCCAAATGCTCGGCTTCTCTTGTTTTCATCATAAAATACTGGCCGAGGTGCCAGTCTGATGTATGCATTATTTTCATCCGCGACTCTCATTTGCTATATATAATCAAGATATACTCAATCTAAGTGAATGTGCAAAATTGTTAACTAAGATTGCATTTATATTCGCAGTTATTCAACTGTGAAAAGCATTTCTGCAAGCCGGGTGCTAATAGTTGTGCAAAATAAAATCGATATGCACAGCATTTAAGCGAAAGAAACAAAATTTACTTTTTTTAATAAAAAATAGTTGACGACAATCCTTGATATACGCATAATGCGCTCCATCGAAACGACGGAGTGCTTAGCAAGACGACGTTAAGATGTAAAGTAAATAAAAATGGCTACATAGCTCAGCTGGTTAGAGCACATCACTCA
>JBFGZH010000226.1:0-4414 GCA_041586895.1 Psychromonas sp.
ATTGACGCTGTTAAAAACAAAGCCTAGACTGATTTTAATTAATCAATTTTTAAACAAGGTAAAATGACGTGCTCATCAAGCAAGGCTTTAAGTACAAGCTAAAAACAAAGGTGCAAGTCGAAGCGATTTGCCCTTTTTTTGCTGGTCATCGCCACCCTGTGCACAACTACTTTGCCGCAACAAACCCGCACCCTAAGCAGAAAACAGTGGTGGCCGCGAGGCGTTACTACCTTAGGATAGCTAGTGAGCTCACTATCTAAGCATTCTCTCAAAATGTTGTGCGTCTTGGTGAGCAAGTTGAGCGGGAAAGTATGTCAATTATCGTTCCAGTAGAGGTTAATCATGTCCACAGTCAAAGATACCATAGCTAAACCTGAACACTATAATTATGATGCCATTGTCATTGGGACCGGGCCCGGCGGGGAAGGGGCGGCCATGAAACTTGCTAAAAGTGGATTACGTGTTGCTGTTATCGAAAAATATAAAGATATCGGCGGAGGCTGCACCCATTGGGGAACGATTCCTTCCAAGGCGTTGCGTCATAGTGTCAGCCAGCTTCTTGAATTAAAGAAAAACTCACTATTTATTAATAACTACCCGCAGAATAAAACATTCACCTTTAAGGACGTTTTGCGCCAGACTCAGCAGGTAATTGCTAAACAAGTGACTATGCGCAGTGATTTTTATAATCGTAATAATTGTACCTTATATTTTGGTAACGCTACTTTTATAGATAAACACACCATTTTAATTACCAGAGATGATGGCTGGACAGAAAAGATAACAGCTAAAGATATCATTATCGCAACAGGCTCCCGTCCTTACCACCCTGAAGATATTGATTTTAACGCAACCAATATTTACGACAGTGATAGCATTCTTTCCTTAGATTACCATCCTCAGCACATTGTTATTTATGGCGCAGGGGTGATAGGTTGTGAGTATGCTTCGATATTTAGGGGCCTGGGCGTTAAAACGGACTTAATAAATACGCGCGATCGTTTACTCTCATTTTTAGATGCAGAAATGTCCGATGCACTTTCCTATCATTTTAGAAATTCAGGCATGATCCTGCGTCACGATGAAGAATATGAAAAAATCGAAAGCACGGACAAGGGGGTCGTGATTCATTTTAAATCCGGTAAAAAAATGAAAGCGGGTTGTCTGCTATATGCAAATGGCAGAACAGGTAACACCGATAAATTAGCATTGGAAAACATCGGTTTAAAAGCAGATGGCAGAGGCCAGCTTGCTGTCAATGAGCACTATCAAACTGAGGTGAAAAATGTTTATGCGATTGGAGATATCATCGGCTACCCAAGCTTGGCGAGTGCCGCTTATGATCAGGGGAAAATAGCAGCACACTTTATTTTAACGAAAAAGGGCAAGAGAAAACTGATAAAAGATATTCCGACGGGCATTTATACCATTCCGGAAATCAGCTCTGTAGGTAAAACCGAGCAGATGTTAACTCAGCAGAAAGTGCCCTATGAAGTCGGACGTGCACAGTTTAAAGATTTAGCGCGTTCACAGATTTTAGGCTCGGATGTGGGCAGTTTAAAAATACTGTTTCACCGGGAAACAAAGGAGATATTAGGCATTCATTGTTTTGGTGAGCGGGCTGCAGAAATCATTCATATCGGGCAGGCGATAATGGAGCAGAAAGGAGAAGGTAATAGCATTGAGTATTTTATCAAGACTATCTTTAATTACCCGACCATGGCAGAAGCTTACCGCGTTGCTGCTTTCAACGGTTTAAATAGATTGTTTTAGGCATTATTTGCACATAGATTGCTGCCGCCTGCCTCTTTACTGGCATCACACCTCCTTAGATAGGCTATTTAGTATTCTGCCTGTCGGTTTATATAAGATGCAAAATAATAATTTTGCATCTTGAAACAGATAAGGCATAGGTATTGCTGTAATTCCCCTTTATAATTAACGACTCGCTGTATTTGAATGTTTTTCAGAAACACATTCTATGGGTGAGATAGTGAATGGAATTAAAATAATAATAACTGGGAATAAGAATTGTAATGAAACGTTTAACACTATTAGCAGCGGGTGTACTCTTTGCCGTCTCTGGTTGTCAAAGTACAGCAGAGAAAGCAGGAACAGAACAAGTAACCAACCAATCTTCTAAACAAGTCAATGGTTTTGAACGATATGAGCAATCTAAATCGCATTATGAAACATGGTTAGCCACCTTAAATGAGGCTAAGGGGCTAAAGATATATTCATCGCGTTTATATGCCGGTTTATTAAGTTCATGGGATAAAGCAATAGAAATATATGAAGAGATTGCCGCTGATCCTGCTAAAGCCAACGACAGATATTCACTTTTTGCATCTGCCAGTTACTCACAAGCGTTTACTGAACAGTTATCAGAAGTTGCTGAAAAGTATGCCGCTATTATAAAAATAAAAACTCAAGCCGACCTGGTTTTATCTGATGCGTTATCGCAGATGCACTATTTAGAGCAAACGGATGCCGCCACAGTTTTTGCTGACCAATACAATGATCTCTATGATGACTACAGTGAACTGTTTGCATATATTGTAGATAATAAAATTGCCAGTGCGCAAACCGAGCAAGTTAATTTTATTAATAAAGCCAAAGACCTGGAAGAGAAAGTGGTGTTGGCAAAATATATTGCTCCATTACAAAAAGCGATGAATAACTTTGCAGATGAAGGCTTTCGCAAAGTAGCAGCGATTAGCTATGCGAAAGCAGAAGCTGAAATCAATGCTGCCAGCAGCATAGTTAAAGCTAATACACGAGATTTGCCGGTGATTGAGAAAGCTGTCGCTGATGCGCAATTCGAATTGGCACATCTTCGCAATGTGGCCCATGAAGTTAAATTATTATCTAGTGTTAAAAGCGACCAATTTGAGCCGGCCGTGCTGGAGTATGAAAGAAAACTGTTATCGGTTTCAAAGGCGCTAAATGGCGCGGATTATCGCGATCAACCGCTGCGAGTGCAAGCGGAGCTGATTGTTGCAGAGGTCAATAAGCAGCATAAGAATAACAATACTGAAAAACTCGAAGCTAAGCTGGCCTTACTCAATAGCGAGGTTGAACGGTTAAAGCTATTCAATGCATCACAAGCGACGCTACTTGGTGAAAGCAAAGGTAAAATAGACTCACTGAACAAGCAGCTGCAGCACAGTGAGTTTCAAATTGTAAGTCAGCAGACGCTACTTAATTCATATAAGCAGCAGTTAGAAAGTAAACTTTCTGAAGCTAAAATTGAACCTGTACTGGCAGAGCCTAAAGAAGCAGCGATAGCGAAACCAGAGCAGATCGAACAGCCAGCGGTTGTTGAAGCTGCAGAGCCGATGGCTGTGAAAGCCGAACAGCTAGCGGTTGTTAAACCTACAGAGGCGATGGTAGTGGAATTCGAAAAGCCGGCCGTTGTTGAAGCTACAGAGGCGATGGCAGTGAAAGCTGAAAAGCCGGCCGTTGTTAAATCTACAGAGCAGATAGCAGTGAAACCGCAAGAAGAAGCAGTGGTAGTGACACCTGACAACCAGGCTGTTGAGGATTCTAAAGCGTAAATAATAGGGTCGGGTTAAAATTAAATTTAACCCGACCCTAATCAGTGTTAATCAGTGTTAAACAAATTTAATAAAGCGAGAAATGCATGTCCAATCCCCCATGTCCCCAGTGTAATTCCAATTTTGTTTATCAAGATCAGAACCTGCTGATCTGTCCGGAATGTGCATATGAATGGAACCAATCCGAAGCACTTGCAGAAGAAGCGCTGTTGACCATCAAAGATGCCAACGGAACGCCATTGAGTGAAGGCGATAAGGTAACCATGATTAAAGATCTTAAAGTAAAAGGTAGTTCCCAAGTGCTCAAGGTTGGTACTAAAGCCGTTATTAAACGAATAGTTGCAGGTAAAGATCATCAACTTGATTGTAAAGTCGATGGGGCTGGTGGAATGATGGTGACGGCAAAGTTTGTTAAGAAAGCCTAAGTAAAATGTAACAAACTAGTGGGCGTCATGGAGAATAAATAACACCTGCGTTTTTTTGCGCATTTTCACTAGAAGTAACGCGTCGATAACAGGCTGCAGAAGATTGTGTTTATGCTGTATATCAGGTACTTAAATATCCACTGCAACAGATTGAAATGTTAGGTTTTAATCAAAAATTTAGGTGGATTTTTGCAGGGCGCTTCTGTAGAAACTAAGTGATTATTTTTTCATCTCAATAAAGCAATCTTTGACATCCTCTGTTTAATCTAGAGCCAAGCTTATTAACTTGTTATTATCAACTTTGTATGGTTGAGATATAGTTAGGGTCTGTTGACCTTTCGAGTACAAATTTTGTTCAAACTAAAAGCATTCTGAGCAAGGCGCGAGGAGCGAAGCATAGTTATTCTATGTGAACGACGAGCAACGCAGCGC
>JBFGZH010000227.1:0-4406 GCA_041586895.1 Psychromonas sp.
AGCAAGGCGGGATAGCGGCCTGTGAACAGCGCTCTATTGCCAAAGCTAAGGCGATTTACGATGTGATTGACAGCTCCAATGGTTTCTATGGCACGCCGGTGGCGGATAAAAACCTGAGAAGCCGAATGAATGTCCCCTTCAATGTCAAAGGCGGTGATCAAGCCCTGACCAACCAATTCCTGATTGAGAGCTGGGAAAAAGGCATGGTCGGTCTGCGTACCCTGACCCCTTTCGGTGTCGGCGATTATCTGCGCGCGAGCCTGTATAACGGTATCACGGAAGAAGAAGCGGCAACCCTGGCTGAGTTTATGCAGCGTTTCGCCAGCGAAAACTCCTAATCGCGTTGCCGGCAGTTCGCCGGTTTTATGAAAGCTGACGCAAATAACGCGGCAGCTTTCAATAAGCATAAAAATGGCAGCTGTTGCGAATCATTCAAACAGCTTGTCATTTTCCCTGTCGGGATACCTGCCAGGCTTTTAAATCACCGCGATGCCCTGCTTAACAGCTTGATAAAGACTGTCTTGTTGTACTGTTTTAATCGCTCAATGGTGACCCGCCAACTACAAAACAGCCTGATTTTCACTAAAATTTTTTATCCAATCCCCACCTATTGCTGCCGTTATCTGCTACAGGCGCGCATTTTTACCCGTTATCACGAAAAAAATTATCAAAATTATTATGCGATTAAATAAGGTGAGTCCGATTTTTCTTTTTGTTGAGTAAGCTGAATTCCCCTTTTATTGGCCGTTGTCTGCACCAACCTGGTTCTCTATCGCTGCCGGCAGGTGCGGAGCGCACTAAATCAGCGCTTTATTAAAGTCCCCATCAGGGCTGATAAAAGGGTACTGCGCCTACGGGCAATCAGATTACCGGCCAGTAAACTCTCTTTCTGAAGACGTCAAGAATCCGAGCCATATTTCGAACTGACTCAGAAAGTTTGTCGGTAAGGCTATTCTAATTGGGCTGCCAGGCCCGTCTTTCCTGCATTTGTCGCAGCTAAGCGCTGTGGTTATGCCATGCAATAGTTATTAAAAAGTCACTCATTACCTCACTTCGGTGAACAGATGGAGCCGATCTTGCCCTTTTATTTATCCCCCTTAAAAAAGCCAGCTATAACGAGCACTGAGCAATTTTTAAGCCAGATTTATATTACTTACTTACTTTGCTGAATAAAAAACAGATCTGGCCATGCTGGATCGTAAAGAAAAAAATCTTGGCACTATACCTTCATTTTTACAGCACGTAGGTTAATTAAGGACAAGACGTAATATCAATAAGGAGTTTGAAAATGAAATGCAGTAAACCAAGCAAAATTATGACCGCGGTTGCCGGAATGTTATTAGCCTCAAGTGTGGCGGCCAAAGAGGTCACCATAGGTTATATGGGCATGTTTAATCCCTGGAAACACGCCATCAACGAGCAGTTAATCGAAAAGGAAACAGGTTACGAAATTAAATGGCGCCGTTTTGACTCGGGTGCCAAAGTTATCTCGGCCATGGCATCAGGCTCAGTCGATATTGCCTCTGCTGGCTCCAGCCCTATTGCTGCTGCGGTAAGTCGTGGCGTAGAGCTGGAATTAGTCTGGATCATGGAAAACATCGCCAATGCAGAAGCTTTGGTGGTACGTGAAGGTAGCGGCATCAGCGCGCCATCAGACTTAGCGGGTAAACGTATCGCCGTGCCGTTTGTGTCAACAACCCACTTTCATGCGCTATTTGCCCTGGAGCAGTTCGGCTTAAGCGAGAAAGAGGTTAAATTAATTAATATGCAGCCGAATAACATTGTTGCGGCATGGCAGCGCGGCGATATCGATGGCGCCTTTATTTGGGATCCGGCGTTAGGCAAAATCAAGAAAAATGGCAGCGTGCTGATCACCTCGAAAACCCTGAGCAGCTGGGGTAAACCGACCTTTGATGGCCTGGTGGCAGATAAAGAGTTCGCTCAGGAAAATAAAGAGTTTATCAGCAAGTTGGTGAAAATAACCGCGGCTCTTGATGCTCAGTATCGCAGTAATAAAGCCAGCTTTGACGCGAGCCACCCTATTGCCCAATCAATTGCTAAAGTGACCGGAGGGGATATTAATACCGTAGCTGATGTATTGGCTTTATATGAGTTTCCTGACTTAAACGAACAACTATCATGCAGCTGGCTTGGCTGTGGAGCTCAGGGCGGCGCGGCAAAATCTTTGCAGGCAACCTCAGCGTTTCTTAAAAGCGAGAAAAAAATTAATGACTTAATGCCTGATTACAGTGTCTTTGTTAACCCGGAATATGCAACTGCAGCCAGCAAGTTGTAATCATTCGCTAAGCCTAATTAATCTGCATAGGAGTTCTACTATGAACACATTAAAAATTTGCGATGTCTCTGTCGTTTACCCAGCATCAGAAGGCAGTGATCCGGTGACCGCCTTAGCAAATGTCAATTTAACCATAGAGCAGGGAGACCTGGTCGTTGCTTTAGGCGCTTCAGGTTGTGGAAAGACCTCTTTACTCAATCTGATCGCTGGTTTTATCAGACCCACGCAGGGCTATCTGACCTTAGGAAACAGCACAGTAGAAGGTTACCCTAGGGTGCTGTGCGGAAGAGATATTGGTGATGAAGTGATGGGCCCGGATGCCGACCGTGGCGTGGTGTTTCAAAAACATGCGCTATTGCCCTGGTTAAATGTGATTGAAAATACCGAGTTTGGTTTAAAACTGCAGGGAGTTGATAAGGTCACACGGCGCGAACGGGCAGCTGAATACCTTAAACTGGTCGGTCTGGAAGATTTTCACCAGCATAAGGTGTATCAATTATCTGGTGGTATGCAGCAACGTGTCGGCATTGCTCGCGCGCTGACTAACGACCCTAAAATGCTGCTTCTTGATGAGCCGCTCGGCGCCCTTGATGCGTTAACGCGGGAATCCTTACAGGAGCTGTTGCTCGATGTCTGGCGCAAAACCAATAAAATGATGTTTTTTATTACTCACAGTGTCGATGAGGCCTTGTTACTGGCAACACGTTTGATCGTGATGTCACCAAGACCAGGCAGGATCACCCATCAATTTGAGCTGAATTTTAATCAGCAGTTTTTAGATTGCCGGGATGCTAGAAAAGTAAAATCCAGCCCGGAGTTTATAGAGATACGTAAAAAGATTTTATCGATTATTCATGGTGATGAACAGGCTGCAGCCTAAGGAAGAATTATGACGAGTAACACAGCAACCTTGAATTTAAATGAGAGCAAGGCAAAGAGTGCGGAATTGCAGGCGACAAAGGAAAAATCACAGCCTGAGCAACAGACTGAGCCAGCGCAGACGACACTTATCGCTAAGCTTAAAAAGTTAATGGCGCCGAAGGCGGTGCAGAGTGGCGAATACTTTGGCACCCCAGGTGCAGGTGAGAGCCGCATAATCAGCGTCTTTGCTACTCTGTTTTTTATCCTGCTATGGGCGCTGGTAACCGAAGGCGGGCTGATTAAGCCTATGTTTTTACCTTCGCCGCTCGATGTGCTGGCACGGTTGGGAGAAATCATTAGTGATGGTTTTGCCGGTGCCACTCTGGTGGACCACTTAAGCGCCAGCTTAGGACGCATCTTTGGTGCATTTTTACTGGCTTGTTTAGTGGGTATTCCGCTGGGCATTACCATTGGCTGCAGTCGCGTGATGCGTGGTATTTTTGACCCGCTGATCGAATTTTATCGCCCGCTTCCGCCGTTGGCTTATTTACCGCTGGTGATTATCTGGATGGGCATTGATGAGTCGAGTAAAGTCACGCTGATTTTCCTGGCCATGTTAGCCCCTATCGTACTGAGTGCCCGCTCCGGTGTCACCTCGGTGCGCATCGAACAGATACAAGTGGCTTATTCAATGGGAGCCACGCCATGGCAGGTGATCACGCAAGTGATAAGCCGTGGTGCACTGCCGGACATTATGACCGGAATGCGGATCGCTATCGGTTTTGGCTGGACGACACTGGTTGCCGCAGAAATGGTTGCAGCAGAGCGGGGCATTGGCTTTATGGTCCTTAACGCATCGGAGTTTTTAGTTACCGATGTGGTCATTGCCGGTATTATGGTGATCGGGCTGATTGCCTACTGTTTTGACCTGTTGATGCGTTATCTGGAAACAAAACTGATCCCCTGGAAAGGCTATAACTAAGTTAGCCCTTATTGCCGAGCGAATGGTGATTGTGATGGTGATGAGTAAAGAGTGAACGGTGAATAGTGATGGGTAAAGGGTGATGGGTAAAGAGTGAACGGTAATGAGTGAAGGGTTACTACCACCCATCACTCATTACTAATCAAGCCTTTCGCCGCACTGTTATTGACTCGAACAGATATCGCTCGGCTAAAGCCGAGGCCCCTTAAATACCTGATAACCGCTTTTAGGGGGCGGACTTCAGTCCGCCTACTTTTTAAGCTATGG
>JBFGZH010000228.1:0-4402 GCA_041586895.1 Psychromonas sp.
ATTAATGCTAGGCGCGGGCTGGATTCATCGCCTGATTGGCAATAGCGGAGCGAGTGTTATTAGTCGAGTAATGGGGTTAATTTTGGCATCGGTAGCCACAGCGAACACGCTGGCCGGTGTGCAACAGTACTTCGGGCTATCATAAATAAGAAACTGATTTTTGAGCAGAAACGTTTTGCTCAAGCTTATATAGAGTAGAGAAAACCTGGTAAATGCCAGGTTTTCTATTATGCCTAACGGCTAGGTCTATTACAGGCTTTCTGTAAATGTACGTGTTAATACGTCTTTTTGTTGCTCTGGCGTCAATGAGTTAAAGCGCACAGCGTAACCTGAAACACGGATCGTCAGTTGTGGGTATTTTTCCGGGTGCTTGATAGCATCTTCTAGGGTTTCACGGCGTAAAACATTCACATTTAAGTGCTGACCACCTTCCTGTGCTGGCGGTGCCTGAACAGCGACTTCTTTATATTCAATATTGCCCAGGTCAGCAATGGCAACGATTTGATCTTCTTCGTAAGCATTGTCTTTAACACATAGGCAACGTGCCTGTGCATTGGCTTCATCCAGCAGCCAGAATGAGTTAAGTAAAGATGGATTTGCAGATTTAGTAATTTGGATACCAAAAGCCATAGGAAGCTCCTTAATTAATGTAAATAAAGTTAATATTTAGTAACAAATGGTTTTTTCAAGTCGTGACCAGTTAATCAACAATTATTATATGGATAAAGGCTGTTGATGTAAATTGCAATTCACATGTTTTTTGTGTGCCTTAATTCATGTTTTATTGATTTACATCAAAAAGCGCAAGTAATTAGCGCTTGCTTTTATCTGTTTATCGATTTTAAGTGGGCGTGTAAAAATTTGTTAACTGTTAACACTTGCTTAACAGTGCTTGTGCAAAGTGGCTATGTGCAAATTACTTCAAGATGCTAATGTCTCTATTTTGAGGTAGATTGCGCATATATAAATGATCAAAAAAGGAAAGTTAATATGGGTTGGAATGAGTTCATCGCGCAGCAGGCGCAGATGGAATATTATAAAAATCTGCAGCAGTTTCTGCAGGAGCAGGAAAATTTGGGGAAAGCTATCTACCCGCCTAAAGCGTTACGTTTCCATGCATTGGATTTAACACCACTGGACAATATTAAAGTGGTGATTCTAGGACAGGACCCTTACCATGGCGACAAACAAGCGCACGGGCTTAGCTTTTCAGTACCTGAAGGGATAAAGATTCCGCCTTCATTGCGTAATATTTATAAAGAGTTGGCCAGCAGTATTCCCGGCTATAAAGTACCTGAGTCGGGAAATCTGGAGCACTGGGCGAGACAGGGAGTGTTATTATTAAACGCAGTATTAACGGTAGAAAAGGGTCATGCCGGTAGCCATGCGGCTAAAGGCTGGGAGATCTTCACGGATAATATTATCCGTGAAATAAATAACAGCCCAAGGAGTGTGATTTTTTTATTATGGGGAAGTTATGCTCATAAAAAAGGCCGTTTAATAGATAATCAAAAACATATCGTATTAACGTCAACTCATCCTTCGCCATTATCGGCATATCGTGGTTTTTTGGGCTGCGGGCACTTTAAGCGAGTAAATGAAATATTGAATGAAAGGGGCGAGGCTGCTATTGAGTGGTGAGAATTAATTGTTTTTTACGCTTTTTATCAGTATAAATAAATGAGTTCTGTGATTTGCTTCTGCGCTTTGATCATATTAAATCAACTATACTGATCACTCTTTCTATTATCTACTGAGTATTTATTATGTTATCAACTATCCATAATGATCACGTCAATATGAGTCTGCTTTTAAAAATATTAAGAGAGAAAATTGCATTATTGGAAAAGGATGAGAGGATCGATTTTCGTTTAATTAAAACCATTATTACTTATTTAAAAAGTTATTCAGATAAATACCATCATCCTATGGAAGATGTTATTTATGATTACTATATAAATAACTTCGATGTACCCAGTGCTATCAGTGATCGTCTGCCTGAAGAGCATAAAATGCTTAAAAAGATGACTATTGAGCTGGATGAACTGCTGACGATGATTCTTCTCGATGCGATTGTGCCTAAGGAGCAATGTCTGAAAAAACTGAGCAATTTTGTTGAATTACAATCAACACATATGGCTTATGAAGAGCAGCAGATATTACCTTTAATTAAGAAAAGTTTATCAGCTGAAGACTGGTCTAAAATTGAGCAGCAATGGCAGCATCAGGAGTATAGTGATCCACTGTTCGGTGAGAATATTTCCGAGCAATATCGCAAATTAGCCGCGATTATTAAGCAGAGCAAAGAAAAGCGTTGAATTGAATGCCAGCCCTGATGCCATCGAAAGCAGCAAAGCTTTCAATGGCAACTAGCAGGCTCTGCTGTAAACAGAGGCGTAGATAGAAAGAGCCTACTGGGAATGATTTTGCATCCAGCTTTCTAATATCAGCGCCGCAGAAACACTGTCTATTTTTCCTTTATCAAGGGCTTTATAGCCACCATGGCTAAAGATAAACTCTTTGGCACTGGCAGTGGTCAGGCGCTCATCCTGCAGAGCAATTTTAACGCCAAAACGGCCATTCAGGCGGTTGGCAAACTTTTTGGCCCGTTGAGTTACCGGCTGCTCGGTGCCGTCCATATTAAGTGGTAAACCGACAATGACTAGATCCGGTTTCCAGTCAGCAATCACTTTTTCAACGATATTCCAGTTCGGAATGCCGTCATTGGCCTTAATCGCCGCGAGTGGTTGTGCGGTTGCCGTTATCATTTGTCCGGTGGCAACACCGATACTTTTGGTGCCGAAATCAAAGCCGAGCAGGGTTGATGGCGAGTCTGTTTTTGTGGTCATATTGGCGTTATTTACCTTTATCATTGAAGCGTTGTTATTCAAGCAGATGATTCCCTACTGAGTCAGCATATTGAGCTTCGCACTATATTACAGTATGTGCTGTTATGCGTGTCCGCTGATGGTTGACAGCTGCTCGGGCGTGATGCCAAGACGATGCAGTGACTCAGTCCAGCGTTTTTCAATCGGGGTGTTAAAAATGATATCGTTTTCGCTTTCTATAGTCAGCCATTGATTATCTTTTATTTCCTGCTCTAACTGGCCGGAATCCCAACTGGCATAACCCAGGGTTACCATATATTTTTCAGGCGCCTGTTCTGTGCCTAAGGTCGATAGAATGGTATTTGAATTAGACATCATCAGTTGTTCATTTAATTGTGTGCTTTGCGAATTATCAGCAACAGGCGAGTGCAGCACGAAACCTCGTTCCAGTGCCAAGGGCCCGCCTAAAAAAACCGGCTCAAGCAAAGGCGGATCCGGTTGATAGGAGATAGTCTCAACGTGTTTTAATAATTCCTGCAGGGTGAGTTTTACCGGAAAATTAATAATAAAGCCCATGGCCCCTTTTTCATTATGCTCACACAGGTAAACCACGGAATGTTTAAAGTAGGGATCGGTTAAGGAGGGCATGGCAATCAATAAATGGTTTTTCAGGGAGTCAATAACTTCTGCATCCATATCCGAGGAATCGTTTTCCAGCACAGGGGGATGATTTTTGCTGTTTATTTTTGCATTTTTCATATGATGCCCCCTGTTTTGTGACTATTTTATCGTTGCCATCCTATTAAGTATGGCAACAATTACGAATATTACTGCGTTTTTGCAATGCGTTTTTCAATCGCATCCATTAATTTGCCGCTGATATTGGTGCCGAAAGCATTGTCAATCTCCTGAATGCAGGTCGGGCTGGTAACATTAATTTCAGTTACTTTATCACCAATAATATCAAGCCCCACAAAAATCAGGCCCTTTTCCTTTAATGTCGGGCCGATACTGTTGGCAATATGCCAATCACTTTCCGATAAAGGTTGCGCGACACCACTACCGCCGGCTGCCAGGTTACCACGCGTTTCTCCCTGGGCTGGAATACGTGCCAGCGCATAGGGCATCGGCTCGCCATCGACGATTAAAATGCGCTTATCACCCTCGACTATCTCAGGAATAAAGACCTGAGCCATGCAATAACGTTTCTGGTGTTCGGTTAGCGTTTCGATAATGACGCCAATATTAGCATCATTTTCTTTAATACGGAAAATAGACGCGCCACCCATACCGTCAAGGGGTTTTAAAATCACATCGCGGTGTTGCGCATGAAATTCTCTAATTTTATGGCTGCTGCGGGTAACCAGTGTGGTCGGCGTAAATTCACTAAACCAGGCGGTAAAGAGTTTTTCATTGGCATCACGCAGGCTTTGCGGTTTATTGACGATTAAACAGCCTTCATCTTCGGCACGCTCAAGCAGATAAGTTGCGTAGATATACTCGGTATCAAAAGGGGGATCCTTGCGCATCAATACCGCATCCAATTCAGAAAGCGGGTGCTCAGTGGCTTCTTC
>JBFGZH010000229.1:0-4399 GCA_041586895.1 Psychromonas sp.
CTCTTTTTCAGAAAGCACTTCCTCGGATTGAAAGCTCTCAATGGAATGCAGTTCAACTTTAAATTGCTTGAAATCTTTTGCAAATTGCGGGTCACTAAGCATCGCTTCTATCCCGGTTGCCGGATGCTCAAAGATAAATCGTCCTAATCGCTGCAAACGTGCATTGCGTTCAATGCTTTTAAAGGGTTGATTGGCAATCAAATCCACAAATTCGAAGGGGTCTTGGGGTTTCATCAAATCATTATAAACCTGCCCAAACAACCTTACGCCATGGGCGAAAGGTATGCATTCTTCCCAGTATACCTGGTGCCAATAATCCAGCACAGCTTGCCGCTCGCGTATGGCCTCGGCAAGTTTCTGGTCACTATTATTCACAACAGGCTGCATCTCAAGTTTTCTTGCCGCTTCATGCATACCCGGCAGGACGTCACTTTCAATGCGCTCGCCTAGCGCAATGAGATTGGGTAATGTTCGAGTTAAGCTCAGATACCATCCTCTGTTATCTTTTTCTACGGTGGTAATCGGCCGTGCCTGGAGCAGGATTAACTGGTTTCTGCTTATGGTCCATTCAATATCCTGAGGCGCTTTAAAGACTTTTTCGAGGTGGCGCATACAACGATAAATGGTTTGAATTTTTTCCCTGTTTAACGTTGCTTCATTAGCAAGCGGTTGATTTTTTATGACCACTGAATTGTCTGTGCTGAGAACAATCCGATCATGTTTGGCGATTGTGTGTGATTTTATCCGGCCAGTGGTTCGTTCGAGAATCGTCCGGTCCGGCTCGATATCTCCGTCCACTAAGCCTTTGTTTAACCCATAAATACTTTCAATGACTGCTTCTGTTTTTTGATTCGGATTTTCACTAAAGGCAATGCCTGATATCTCTCCAAAAATCATCTCTTGAATCACAACAGGCATTGCCGATGTTTGCACGTCCAGGTCAATTTCCTGATGATATAGCAATGCTGCGTCAGACCAGAGCGAGGCCCATACCTTTTGCACCGCTTCGAGGAGTCTTTCAGGATCGCTAATATTTATATATGAATCATGTAAACCAGCAAATGAATGGCCGCCACTGTCTTCCATTAACGAACTGGAGCGAACGGCCACAGGCCGGCGGTGAATAATCTCCGCAACGCTCTTTAGAATGAGTTCCTTAAGCACTGCCGGCATGGTGCCGCGTATGAATAAGTTACGAATTCTTAACGAAGCATCCCATAGTTCCTCCCAACGCATATCTGCAAAATTTTTCCGGCCAAGCTCAACTGAAATACGACTTTCAATCTGATTTTCAGCAACAAAAAGATCATAGGCATTGCGCGGCAGACAAAAACCGCTAGGAATTCTATAACCCAGTCTATTTAACATGCCAAGAAACACGGCTTTGTTTCCGCAACGTTTTCTATCCGCTTCTCGCAGGGATGTGAGTGGCATAATATATTTATTGTTCAAAACTGTACTCCATAACAGTCTGAAAACGCGTGACTAGAATATATTTTTCAACCTTTATACTAATGACTTTGGTAGAAGGAGATTGAAAAAAATCCTGCAGATAGGGGTGCTTATTAATAAAAGCCATTGCCTGAGGAAGCTCTTTATTTAATTCAGAGCAGCTGCCAAGCGCGGTAAGCGCCTCAGCCTTTTCAAGGTCTGCGGGGGAATTAGTTTCAGAGGTAATCAACATGGATGCCTGATGGTGAGCTAACAGGTTCTGGTATTTTCTGGTGTTAATACTCGTGCAGAACAGCAAATGCCGCCCCTCATCGTCTGCACTAAATGCCACAAGCGTCGGGTAGGGATATACATTTCCCTGCGTAGCCAGCACCCCAAAGCGTCTAATAGCTAACAGCTCCTGGATTTTTTTAAATAGTGCATCATCGTTATGCATATGCGGGCTACCTCTAAAGTCGCTTCAGTTAAACAGGATATGGGTCACCCACTTCCCTAAAAATAACAGGGGGTCAGGTCTTTCATTGTGCATGCTGTTCTTTTTTACTCTCGGTGATAATACGGCTGACTACTGAATAATGTATTTTAAAATGACTGCCAATCTCTTTCAGTGTGTAACCGCCTGACTGATAGGCTTTAATAATAGCTTCATTGCGTGTAGTAGAATGTAATTCATAATTTTTTAAACTCAATGGCGTCACGCTTCGCTGCGTAAAAGGTATTTCTGACAGATCGCCTGCAAGTTGTTCCTGCAATAATTGATGTTTTTCAACGAACTCATCATCACCTAAAAATATTTGGTGCTGCAAATCATCCCAGATAGTTTTATTAGCGCCTTGTTCAACAAAATGGCTATATTCAGCAATTGCAACGGTACGTTTTTTATCAAACAAATTTAACAAAGCATCCGTTGCCAGCCAGTTTGGTGAAGGTCGTTTTCCGACCATACAAGGCCAGCTACTCCACAACCACTCATCGAGTGATGCAACCATATTGGCTCTGATTGGGTTTAATACAATATAGCGGCAAAGTTCGAGTAAATAAGCATCTCTATCAACTAAAATAGATTTATATCTACCCTGAAAAAGGTGGCCAACTCGATGGTGTTTTTTATTCATTGCTTGCGTAAACACACCGTTTAATTGCCGCATGCCTTTACTTAGATTGGCGTCAGGTGTCTCTATTAATAAGTGATAATGATTGCTCATTAAACAATAGGCGTGAATAATCCAGTGATAGTGACTGCAAACTGTACTTAATAGATTGATAAAGAGCTCAAAATCACTTTCTTTAAAGTAGATTTTCTTTCTGCCATTACCGCGCGATGTAACATGATAAAGCGCACCTGCAAACTCTAAGCGCAAAGGCCGACTCATATATGCCCCGATTAATATTTGGAGAATACAATAACTCTAGTCTAAGCTATCAATAATGCAAAATGAAAGACCTGACCCCATCCCCCGTACAAAAAAGCCAGGCTGTCTCAATTGTGGTTATTTTTGATAGATAAAAACGTAGAAGTTCACAGCTTTATAGGTATCACTATGCACTAAGAGCCGAGACACCTATCTCATCTTTCAAGTCGTAACTAACTATATAATTTGCAAGTTGAATTCCCAAATCACCTGCGCTGTACTACCTATCTTGAAAAACGCCGAGGGAATAGGTGCCTCCATCCCCTGGAAGCTGTTATTATATTCGCAAAGATAACAGAGCAAGCATCTGCTCTATCTTGGTTATTTTAGAGTTTTGTCTTTTATTACTTAGTGGTATCAATCTTACAAAAAGAGGACGGGAATATTTTACAAAAAGCGATATTAATCAAACGCTACAAACGTTTTCTTGCCGATGTGCAATTGGAAAATGGTGATATTTTAACGCTATATTGCCCTAATACCGGTGCGATGACACATTGTGCTGATCCTGGAGATCAAGTCTGGTATAGCACCTCTGATAATCCGAAACGTAAATATAAGCACACTTGGGAGCTTACCTTTACTCAAGCGGGACATTGGATTTGTATTAACTCCGCAAAGGCTAATCAGTTTGTCGGCGAAATGCTTAAAAACGAAGAAATAGCCGAGCTCTCCGGCTATGGCAGCATTAAAAGCGAGGTGAAATATGGTAGTGAAAATAGCCGTATCGATTTTCTGTTAAGCGATGACAACC
This sequence comes from Psychromonas sp., assembly GCA_041586895.1. Lineage (GTDB taxonomy): Bacteria > Pseudomonadota > Gammaproteobacteria > Enterobacterales > Psychromonadaceae > Psychromonas. The sequence goes on from JBFGZH010000229.1 coordinate 3,619, forward strand.
GAGTTGATTGTTATGTCGAGGTGAAGAGCTGTACGCTGCTGGAAGCGCGTTTGGGTGAAGGTCAGGGCTTTTTTCCCGATGCGGTGAGTCAACGGGGGCAAAAACACCTGCGCGAATTAATCGAGATGAAACAACAGGGGCGCCGCAGTGTGCTGCTCTTTGCCGTATTGCATGACGGTATTAAGTCGGTGCAGGCGGCAGGGCATATCGACGAGAAATACGCACAGTTATTTGAGTTTGCCAAACAACAGGGGGTAGAGGTCCTTTGTTGTTATCCTAAATTTACCGAGGCTTTATTTGACATCCTCCCTCCACTAAATCAAAGATTTTAGTGGGGGATTCCTACTACTAGACGCCCATGCCCGAGCGCAAGAATGTTCTTTGCCGCGTTAATATCACGGTCGTGAGTGACACCGCACTCACAAGAACATTCTCTTATTCCAAGTCCTGCTCTACCTTTCGGACTGTTGAGGCATGAGCCACAACACGGGCAAGTCTGGGTGGTGTAGGTTAATTGATTTCTTCAAAAACAATACCAGCGTAATCGCTGTTATATAAAATACTGTTTTTAGTGTAGACAATCACTTTGCTACTCTAAAATAGTAGTAAAAAACTAAAATAGATCAACCTAGCGGTTGATTTGCTATCCATCGCCACCCAAACAAGTTATGGGTGGAGAATTTCGCAAGGTTCGTTAAAAGGAGCGCGCCGTCCGGGCACTGCTCCTTTACTCATTACTTCTCAGCAGCAATTACTGAAATTTCGACCAATAATGCTTCTC
>JBFGZH010000230.1:0-4379 GCA_041586895.1 Psychromonas sp.
CTATTAACCGTTTGAAATAGATCACTCATTGCTGCTCCTTTTTTTAAAACAAGTGCGTTACAGTATACTGCAAAGCACTTATTAAAGTCTTAGAAATCAAGTGTTTTATTGTTATTTAACCCGCTCATTTTCAACTATGCAAAGGAATTGCCATGATTGAAAATATTAATCTGATAAAAACAACTAACGGACTTTTATTCGCTACGGATCAGGACGCAGAACTGGCCGCGCCTTTGAAATTAGGCCAGCCCGTTAGCGCCAAACTCACGACACAAACGCACCGTTCGCTCAAGTTTCTAAGATTCTACTGGTCAGGTCTAATTGCACTGACATTTGATTACTGGGAACCCGATAGTGGCATGAATACCGAGGCGGAAGTGGCTTTGATAGGTAAATACAACCGCGTACTGGGTGATTTTGCCGGCAATCATGCGCTTTTTGAGCAGGTCGGCCGGGAATTTTTAGCTAATGTTGCGCAGTGTCGCGCTCAGCGTTATCAGCAGCCGACCAAAAGCAAACGCGCACTGCATCGCTGGATCAAGGAGCAGGCCGGGTATTATGACATTGAACAAACGCCGAACGGCATCAAAAAACGACTGCATTCAATCAGTTTTAAAACGATGAGCGAGGAGGAGTTTAAAATATTTTATCGGGCAGCCTTTGGTGTCTGCTGGCGATATGTATTAGGACTCAAATTTAACAGCGAGGAGGAAGCACAGGCCGCGGTTGAGCAAATGCTGGCGATTGCGTAATAAGCAAAAAAAAACGGCGCAAGGGATAAAACTCGCACCGTTTTCACAACAGCTTATATAAAGACGTAACCAGCGTCTTTGTGTGGAACCAGCAACAGCTCCGACTTAAATGATAGCAAAGCAATCTGATTATGCAAGTTAAAGACAATGATTAAATGCGTGCAATCACAATCCAAGGAAGGATCCGTGTATGGCAAACAGCAAACGAAAGTGCCGCCACTGCAAGTGCTATGTGCGGGTTGAGGGTGCCCTGACCGTTGGCCGGGTGATTTACTGCAATGAGCAATGCAAAATAGATTATGCGATGGCCTATATTGAGCGCGAGCGCGCCAAAAAAGCCCGCAAAGCCCGAGCGGAGCTCAATAAAAAAATAAAAGCACAGAAAAAACTGAATAACTGGAAACAGAGCCGCCGTCGCAAGAAAGTTAAGAGTATGGCGCAGTGGTATGATCAGCTGCAAAAGCTGGTCAATCAATACGTGCTGCATGTGCGCGACAAGGACAAGCCGTGCTGCACCTGCGGGACCACTAACCCGGCCATTAAATATGACGCCGGGCACTACCGCTCCCGCGGCGCCTGCCCCGAGCTGCGCTTTGAGCTAAGCAATATTCACCGCCAGTGTTCCGTACAGTGTAACGGCTTCAAATCCGGCGCAAGAGCGGAATATAACGAATTTATTAAAGCGCAATACGGGCAAGCTCATTATGACTGGTTGAACGGCAAACACCCGACATTAAAAGAGCAATTCCCGCACTGGCGAGATATTGAAAAGGAAATCAAGCGGTACCGCAAACTGCTGCGCGACAATGACATCAAGCCGCGTGTCTAGCTGCCGCCGCTACTGGTTACTAGAGAGTCCATTTCAGCATCCTTTTTGCTTAGTTGCTGCCAGCCCCTTTGATTGCCATGACAACAGCCGTGACCGCCCCCGTAGCAAGCAGGCTGATAACGGTTAACAAACTTTTGCGCTTGACCGCCTCGGTTGTCTCCCGCCAATCCCGGAGGTGCTGAAAATCCTTCTGCATCTCAATCGGGTTCTCATTGTCAACGCCCAGTTGGGTGAGCGTGTCCTTGACCGTTGCTTTTATAATTATTTTAACTTCCTGCTCGGTTAAGTGACTCCCTTTTTTGTCTTGCTCAAACATAAACAGTCCTTGTTCTGTGAGTCTAAATGTTAGCTACTGTTGCATTGCCGAACGCCTCGCCGCTCGCCACGCCAGATGCAATCACCCTCAAATCAGCATAGTAAAGAAATGAGTGCTCAAAAGTCTGCATGTTTGAGTAACCATCCCGAACACATTCAATGGTGATCAGCGCACCGCCGTCAGAAAGCCCCCCCGTTGGAAAAGTGTGGGTCTGCGTGGTCAACCCGGTCGCCGAGCTCACCGCCAGTTCGTTTTGTATCAAAGTGACATTATAAGAGATCCCCGTTTCAGGTGTGATGCTTTCATCAAAAAAACCAAGATGATCGTTACTGGTCTGCTGTGTGCGGTTGCGGTGAGCCCATGTGAGCACAATCTCGTTCTCCGCGCTGATCATCGCCGGATAATATTCACCATTAAACTTGACGTTTGCCACCGGGTACGGCCGGATCGCGCGGCTCGCCAAATACACCGGCATACCACCGACACGGTGCAGGCCGATTTCACCCACCGAGGAAACGGTCGACAAGCGCACCCACACTTCGTCACTGGCAACATATTCGGTTTCGTCAATTTCTAAATAGTCATCCCAAAAAAATACGGTCGCTCCGGCTTGGTGTGTTTCCGGCAAGGTATCCAATACCCCGCGCTTAACGGTCAGTGTCGACCCGCTGATACTTTCCAGCACCATGATTTCATCATCAACCTGCATCAGCTTGCCGTAAAGATCCGTGGTAAGGCTCTGCATTTGTTCCACATCAAAGGTGCCGTCTGTCTCAATAATTCTGTCAGTAAGTACCGCGGTCGGTGCGAAATCAACTATACCGACTTCCTCAAAGGTGCCGTTCGCGCCATCCGAGGATGTGTAGCATTTCGCGAACGAGCCGCTGTCCGGCCTGCCTGCTGCGACGCCGACATAACCTGTGTCAGGGCTTTCTGCCAATACACTGTCAACCCCACCCTGCGGGGCGCTGAGGATCAACTCATAATAAGGCACCTCAATGGAAAGCTGTTGGGTGATCCGGGTTGGCGGTTTCTTGTTCTCGCTGTACTCGGAATAAAGCACATCGCTGACAATGGCCGGTTGCGATGAAGCGAAAACATCCTCTTTGCACTCGATCCGCACTTGGTTTTTCTTGCCGTCTCCGTAGGTGATGCCGGTGACGCGCATGACTAACCCGGAAATATTAAGCTCCGGCCAGTTAAGGACCAAGGGGGAACCGATATGACCGACAAAATTTGATTCTGTGCTGTAGATAATGCAGGAAGCAAGCGGTGACGATAGCGACTGCAAATCCCGCTGTGCGGCGCGAGTTGCCATTTCGGTAGTCGGAAAGCCGTCATAGGTTATCGACACGCTGATCTCGTTACCCTGCGCGTTGATCAAGGCAATGTCCTGCACCGTTACGGTACTGGTTTCGCTGAGGGACATATTGTAATGGCTGACCGTGACCGTGTTGACCAGCTCACCCAACGCCGGACGGTTGAACTCGTCCAAAGCAATAATATTGCTTTCGTCAAAGACCGGCAGGGTTTGAATATCGTAATCATCGCGCAACAGATATAAGTTAAACAGCCCGGTGCTGTGATCGATATACAGTTCAGCATTAATATGAGAGCGCACATTGTCGATAAACTTTTCAATCGTGGTTTCCTGAGACCAGATCATACATAACCCCACACCCTCTGCGTACAGTGTGTCAGCGACTTCGGTAAACGATGCCAGGTTAATGTCTGAGGATTCGTAACCCAACCCCCAATTCGCATCGGTCAGGCACTCATAGATGATATGCGCCGGATTCATCGCGTTATAAGTCGGCACGGCAAGCGCAAATTTCAGGCCGATAAAGGGCTGTTCATAGGTGATATAAGGCGTGACGCTGTAGTGATGGATCCCGCCGCGACAAGTGATGATGATTTCATGTGTCCCGATCGAGAGGGGCGGGTAGAGTTTGCTATTTAACCCGGTTTCGCCGTAATAGTTGTTGTCACTCCAATTCCAGAAATAACCGACTTCGGTTACGTCATTGAGTATAAAATCATCGCTATACATCACTTCACCATCAACCCGAATCGAAATCGTGCTGTTAGCGATCGCCCCCATAAACGCAAAACCAATATTTTCTTCGGTCACTTCAATGGTCTTAGTCAGTACGATCCACTCTTCATAGTCCCAAATAGGGTGGTTTACTCCGGGAACACTGCCGTCACGCCACAGCAGTTCATCGTCCTGCCAGTAGCTCATATCCAGCCCGCCACCTCCGAGCGGCATACCGAACGGTGACGGACCCACGCCGACATGCACTACATCATCAACATAAGTGCCATTATTCATCCCGGAGCTGATTAACTCCTTAAAGGCCTCTTCGGTCATGCCCGAGGTTTGGTAAAAGCTATTATCGTCTGCCGAGATAACGGTATAATCCCATGTTGCGTCATAGTCAATCAATACCCGGTACTGTGAGCCGTCATAGACCACCCCTTC
>JBFGZH010000231.1:0-4343 GCA_041586895.1 Psychromonas sp.
AAAATAAAAAAGGCGGAATAAATTCCGCCTTGTAAAGTAAAGCGCTCAGCTTAAACTTTAATGATCTTACAGGTGTCGGTTGAACCGGCCTGGTAGAAGTCACCGTGGGTCATCAGGATTAAATCACCTTCCTGTAACTGGCCCTGCTCTTTTAATGAGTCAATCGCACGCTTAATAAAGCTGACATTACTGACATCCTGGCTATCAAATTTAATCGGCGTCACGCCGCGGTACAATGCGCAATAGTTTAGTGTCTGCGGATTGCTGGACAGCGCATAAATAGGTAAACCTGAGCTGATCCGTGATAGCAGCAGCGGTGTTGTCCCTGATGCGGTTAAGGTAACTATGGCTTTAATGTTTTCAGTATGGTTGGCTGCAAACATAGTGGTCATGGCCAGTGCTTCCTGAGTATCATCAAAGGTTTGATCCATACGGTGCTTGGAAACATTGATGCTCGGATGCTTTTCCGCACCGACACAAACTTCAGCCATGGCTTTAACGGTTTCTACCGGGAAATCACCGGCTGCTGTTTCACCCGATAACATCACCGCATCGGTACCATCTAATACGGCATTGGCGACGTCCATCACCTCTGCGCGTGTCGGCATAGGTGCGCTGACCATAGATTCCATCATCTGTGTAGCCGTGATCACCACGCGGTTTAAACGGCGTGCGGTGCGGATCATCTTTTTCTGTACGCCAACCAGACGGGCATCACCGATTTCTACGCCGAGATCACCACGTGCTACCATCACCACATCAGACGCAAGAATAATATCTTCTAATGCTTCATCCGTTTCCACAGCTTCTGCACGCTCAACTTTAGCCACGATGCGCGCGTGGCAACCGGCATCTGCCGCCAGCTGACGGGCATAATGGAGATCCGCTCCATTGCGCGGAAAGGAAACGGCAAGGTAATCACAGCCAATTTCAGCCGCGGTAATAATATCTTTTTTATCTTTGTCGGTCAGTGCTGCAGCCGATAGACCGCCGCCTTGTTTATTGATGCCTTTGTTGTTGGAAAGCGGGCCGCCGACAGTGACCACGGTATGTACTTTATTGCCTTCAACACTGGATACCTTAAGCTGCACTCGACCATCATCCAGCAGTAAAATATCACCGCTGCTCACTTCCTGTGGCAGTGTTTTATAGTCAAGACCCACGGCTTGTTGATCACCCTGACCTTTTTCAAGGTCGCTATCCAGGGTAAATGTATCGCCAACCGCTAATTGGATTTTGCCATCTTTAAAGGTGGAGACACGAATTTTAGGTCCCTGCAGGTCACCCATAATGGCCACCTCAACCCCGAGACGGGCGGCAATTTCACGTACTTGTTGCGCACGTTTCACATGGTCAACAGCTTCGCCATGGGAGAAGTTCATACGAACCATATTAGCGCCGGCGGCGATAATTTTTTCCAGATTATTATCACGGTCGGTTGCTGGACCTAAAGTGGCAACAATTTTGGTACGTCTAGTCATTTCTAATTCCTATTAGTCTTTATTATGAATGTAAGTTAGGCATAAAAGTATGCCTAGTTGCGTATAGTTATAATGTGCCTTGCGCCATCCTCTGCCCGGCAAAGATAGATAGACTCTTGTAAGCCGGTTGCTGCTTTATATTGACGGACAATAGCGCTTTTAACCTGCTTCACCAGATCACGGGGCAGTAATGCTACAACACAGCCGCCAGCCATACGTACGCCACCTTGTTCGCCAATTTCCGCTTTGACCATATCGACAAGCAGATCAATTTCCGGTGCCGTTATTGCAAAATCATCACGCATTGAGATATGTGACTCTGCCATTAATTGTCCCATCAACTTCATATCGGCCCGGCGTAGCGCATCTGCGGCTTGTACAGCGCGTGCATTTTCACTAATAACATGGCGTGCCCGTTTTGCAAGCTCGGGATGCAACTCATTAAGATGGTTATTAAGCTGCTCAATACTGACATCATGTAATGTCGGCACCGACAAAACCTTCGCCACCGCTGCACATTGTAAACGACGGCTGGGGTATTCACTACTGACCAGGTCGGGTTTAATGATCATAATGGCGATATTTTCAGGTATGGCAATGGATTGTGTGTTTAGCGAGCGACCATCAAGCAGCAGCGCATGATCTTTTTCAGCACAGGCGGAAATAAAGGGATCCATAATGCTAGTGTTAGCAGCGACAACTTCGTTTTCAGCTTGCTGAGCGGCTAAGGCGATATCAACTTGACTGATATTGAGCGCGTACAGTGTTTTCAAGCTCTGGCCAATCACCACCTGCAGAGGCGCTGAGCTTAAAAGCACGCCCTGCGGAATATTGCCACTGAGCACAATATCGGCCCCCTGAAACTGATAGCCACGCTCCAGTAAAGCTTTTGCCATGCCACGAATAGCCTTTGCCCAGCTCCACTCGCAGTGATATTCGATCTCTTTACTTAGCGTAAACTGATCTTCCTGCTTGCCATGAGCAAGGGACATAACCCGTACTATATTGTCACTACGCCTGGCTGCCGCTACCATCACTTGATAGTTAAGCGCACAGGACAGTACCCGCCCCTGACTGTAATCACTATATTCACCGATCAGGTTAACTACCCCGGGCGCTTGAATAATATGCGTCGCAGGGTAACCATAGTGAAGAGTGAAGGTATTTTTAACATCAGCAATTAGCGTGTTCATTATGCTTATCTCTAAGTTTGTTGTGAAATAAGTAAGCTAAGTAGTCTTTGCTAAGTTATCAGGCATTTTTGCCTGCGGTAGCACTCTGGGGCCGCGGCTTCAGCCGCGCAAGTGGAACGCGGCCAGCTATTGGCTTATTGATAGCTCGGCTAAAGTTGCGGCCGCAGATAAGTTGCTAGCTGAAAACTTATATGTACCTGCTTAGTTTGACAAAGCTCATCGCAGGTTATTGCAAACAGTTTTATTTCTTTTGCAGATGAACAATCAGTGCTGATTCCGGATCCAGGATAGGCAACGTTAAGCCAATCTGTTTAAGATTATCACCACTTAGGGTCAGGGTCTTATCCAACCACTGCGGGCGTTGTTTCATGAGCTGGAAGCTGGTATCCGGCATATTGACCAGTTTCACTTCATATTGTGCTTCTGTATCCACGCAGTTAATGCGCAGTGGCGCGGGTAAGGCATAATCAGGCATGGCCAGCTGACAAACAGTAATCAGCATTTCATCCTGGTTTTCCACACCATAGATATTCTGACGCTTATCTGATGAATCCACTCGGAAGCTGCGACCCGTATGCAGTAATTCACGGTACTCTTTGTGCAGTGCAATATACTTGGCAAAGGCCTGTTTCTCTTCTGCCGGCACCTTCACCGGATCCAGCTCCACCCCCATATGACCGCCCAGCGCTGTCACACCACGCATATTGATATGATGGCGACGCGCCGTTGAGTGACACTCATCGGGACCGATATGTGCCCCCATCACTTCAGGTGGGAAGAAGTAGCTCATACCACGCTGGATTTGCTGGCGCTCCAGAGCATCGTTACAGTCCGAAGCCCAGAAACGGTGGGTGCGTCTCAGAATCTCAAAGTCGATACGACCGCCGCCAGATGAGCAGGACTCGATTTCCACCTGCGCATGAGCCGCCGTCAGTTTATCTAACAGTGCGTATAGCGCTTTAGTCTGACCATGCACGGCCGGACGACCCTGATGACCGGGCTGGACCAGTTCGCGGTTCATATCCCATTTCAGGTAAGCGATATTATAAGAGCTCAGGAGATCATTAAGACGCTCAAAGAGATAGTTAAAACAGTCCGGATTCTGCAGATCGAGCAGGTACTGCCAGCGGCCGGATGGCTGATGATAACCTTTAAGCTCTAACACCCAATCCGGATGCTCGCGGTAAAGTATTGAATCATGGCTGATCATTTCCGGTTCAACCCAAAGACCAAATTCCATGCCTTGTTTGTTAACATGTTCGATAACCGGCTCTAAACCATTAGGGTATTTCTTCTTATCAAGGTACCAGTCACCTAATGCGCTGCGCTCACCGTTACGGCCGATAAACCAGCCATCATCGATAATAAAACGCTCTACGCCCATTTGCCCCGCTTCCGTTGCCATTTTCATGATGTACTCAGGATCATGGTCGAAGTAGATACCTTCCCAGGTGTTCAAGTGAACCGGACGTGGTTTGTTAACCGGGAACTTAAGAATATTGCTGCGCACAAAACGGTGGAAACGATCCGACACGCCATTTAAGCCGCTATCACTATAACAGGCATATAACCACGGCGTTGTGTAGCTCTCCTGCGCTTGCAGCATAAACTCACCCGCCAGCAGCAGTTCACCGGCCTGTACGAAACGGCGGCCATCACTCTTCACGTC
>JBFGZH010000232.1:0-4323 GCA_041586895.1 Psychromonas sp.
AAACACCGCCTGATGAAATGCCGGTACTAATGGCGCCCCCTGCCCGCCATAGGCCATATCCATACGCCGAAAATCGGCCACGCAGGGGATGCCGGTCTGTGCAGCAAGCAAATTGCCATCACCAATCTGCAAAGTAAAAGGATATTGTCCAAGCGGTCTGTGAAAAATGGTTTGCCCATGGCTGCCGATGGCGCAGATCTTCCCGGCCGGAAAATGGTTATCTTTTAGCAGCTGTTTGACGGCCTGCGCACAGGTTAAAGCAAACAGGTGATCGCTTTCCCCCAGGGTCAGCAGATTCACCTGCTGCTCCTGGCAAATTGTTAATAATTGCCTGCGCAAGCGCGCAGGAAGAGGCAGCGCGAGTGCGGCAATCTGTTGGAAACCCTCTGCGCTGCGTTGCGCAATGACCAGATCAATGCCATCAAGACTGGTGCCGGACATAATGCCGATATAGTAGTTGCCTATTGCCGCTGCGGGTATCTCCCTGCTCATCTTAGAGCACTCGGGAAAATTGTTGCTGGCGTGCTTTGTTGCGCAGGTAAAGATCAAAACACATACAGATATTGCGGATCAATAAACGTCCTTTGGCTTCCACCCTGATGGCATCGCGGCTTAGGGTCAGCAGCTGGTCATCAATAAAACACTGCAGCAGCTTAAGATCTTCAGCAAAGTAATCGCTAAATACGAGATCAAATTTCGCCTCAATCTGTCTAATATTTAAGGTGAAATTGCAGATCAGTTTTTTGATCACTTCACGGCGGATAAGATCATCGCGGTTCAGTGCCACACCGCGCCATTGCGCATGCCCGAGCTGCTCAATCTGCTGGTAATAGTCGCTGAGTTTTTTCTGATTCTGGGAATAACTGTCACCTATCTGGCTGATCGCCGATACGCCTAAGCCGAGCAGATCGGCTTCACCCTGAGTGGTATAGCCCTGAAAATTACGGTGCAGTACGCCCTGTTGCTGAGCGATAGCCAGCTCATCGTCGGGTTTGGCAAAGTGATCCATGCCGATAAACTGGTATCCCGAGCGGGTTAAAAAATCGATGCTCTGCTGCAGTATGGCTAGCCTTTCAGCTGCATCGGGCAGCTGTTGTTCATCGATTTTACGCTGTGCGGCAAAAAGTGCCGGCATATGCGCGTAATTGAAAATAGACAGGCGCGCCGGATTGAGCTGCACGACTTTCTGCAGCGTAGCGGCAAAGCTCTGTTTACTCTGTAGCGGCAGGCCGTAGATCATATCCAGATTAGTTGACTGAAACCCCTGCTCTTTAGCCCTGCTGAGCAACCGGGTGATCATTTTTTCATCTTGTTCACGATTGACGGCTTTCTGTACCGCCTTATTAAAATCCTGTACTCCCAGACTGAGGCGGTTAAAGCCTTGTTGAGCAAGGTGGTCGATAGTGCTTAATTCAATTTCGCGCGGATCGACTTCGATGCTTAACTCGGCATTATCCTGAAAATTAAAGTGACTACGTAGCATGTGCATCAGGCGCGTTATCTGCTCCGGCAGCAGAAAGGTTGGCGTGCCGCCTCCCCAGTGCAGCTGCGTGACCTGACGGTGAGCAAAATGTGCAGCCTGGGTTTTAATTTCACGCTCCAGGTAGTCGAGATATTTATCCGCTTTTTCCCGATGACGGGTGATCACCTTATTGCAGCCGCAAAAATAGCAGAGCTTATGGCAGAACGGGATATGGATATACAGAGAAAGCGGCCGTGTCGGGTAGTGCTGACTGGCATTGATTAACTGCGCATAAGTGAAGCTTTGATCGAATTCCAGGGCGGTCGGATAGGAGGTATATCTTGGACCGCTGTAATTATACTTTTCAATAAGACACTGATCCCAAAGAAACTTTTCCATATTTACTCTCTTTTACGCTGACAGTGAAAAGTCTTTTAGCTGTACAGCTTCTTTCAGAATCCTTTCTTCAAATTCAGCTTCAAAACTCTGGCGCTGTTTATCGAGTTGTTTAAGCTCTTTAATCGGCACTTTTTTGCGCTGCTCATGGGTCGGCATCTTCTTCACTTTATGAAAAAGCGCAGATAAAGCCGGGTATTGCTTATCGACATCGATCGCTTTGTCAATTAACAGTGTGTCCAGCAATATCGTTAAACGAATAGCAGCCTCTGAAACATTGCACTGCTTTTGTGCTGTCGCCGCTGCAATCATGCGGATACTTGCACAAATTTTATCGTTACGCTGTTGTTTTTTTAATGCTGCCTGCGCTTCTCTCTGCTGCTTGCGCGCATTGTGCCGCTTAATTCTGCTGATCAGTACGCCGGCATAAAATGCCAGAGCAAGAATAGTAATAATTAAGGCTGCTGCCAGTAAAAGCTCTGCTTGCATTTGTTACCCGTTATTTTTTAAATTCATCCAAGGCGGAAGCGGCATCTTCAAACTGCTGCAGCAGATCTTCTTCGCCGTCCTCATCCAGCCAGCCCAGCTCTTTCATCAGCTGTTGATGACGCGCCATCTGTTGATCAACCCAGGATTGATCGGCGGCGGATATGCTCTGTTCATTATCCAGCTGCTCTAAGAGATCATTTAAACGCGGATCATCCTCAATCAGCGCCAGTTCTTTTTCCGGCGCAAGCGCAGCTTTAGGTTGGGGCTGGCTTTTTAGCAGCTTCACTTTGGGCTGCTGATTGATGACGGTTTTTTCCTGCTGTTGTGCCTTTTCTTCCAGAATTAATGCCACAGGTTTTTTGCTGCCGATACGTTTTGCATTGCTGGCCTGTTTGGCATTTTTGTTTTGTGTCTGTTTTGATTCAATAATATTGCGGGCGCCGGCTTTATTACCCTTTAACTTAGCCTTACGTTTACGCTCACGTGCGGCTTGTGCCTGCGAAGAGGTTTCTTTGCGCTGGCCGGTGAATTTCGGTTCTGAGTTGCCGGCGGTGCGGCTTTTTTTGCTACGAGACATGTTTCTTTACCTTTGCATATTTCTCTGTGCGGAATAGATGCAGAATAGCAGATCTGAAAGGCTTTAAAAAGCGGATAAACAAAGCGTTTACGGCAAGTCTTTGCCATTCAGAAAGTGTGGATATAAATCCTATTTTTAATTTATTTATAATAGCCATTTTTTTTCCAAAGCCTGTACAATAAGGCCGATATAATAGCTGTAAACACGATAAGTAATGCGAGGCATATCTTGGAATTTCCAAAAATACACTTTCAAAAAGCACATTTTCTAATCAGTGCGCCGGATATTCGTCATTTAGATAAACATTTACCGCCGGAAAGCGGGATTGAAATTGCGTTTGCCGGGCGTTCCAATGCGGGAAAATCAAGCGCATTAAATCGTCTGACACGGCAGAAAAACTTGGCGCGAACCAGTAAAACGCCGGGGCGTACGCAATTGATCAATGTTTTTGAAGTGCAAGAGGGGAAGCGTTTAATCGATCTGCCCGGTTATGGTTTTGCCAAGGTGCCGCTGGAGATGAAGAAAAAATGGCAGCACTCCTTAGGTGAGTATCTGCAGCAGCGGGAATCTCTGAAAGGGCTGGTGGTGTTGATGGATATTCGCCATCCCTTTAAAGATCTTGACCAGCAGCTTATTTACTGGGCGATAGATGCCGATATTCCAGTGTTGGCGTTATTAACCAAAGCGGATAAATTAAAGCAGGGCGCGCGCAAAGCAACGCTGTTAAAAATGCGTGAAGAGGCCAAACGTTTTGAGGGCGATGTTCAGGTTGAGCTGTTTTCCTCGTTAAAAGGCCTGGGGGTGGATATGCTAGAGAAAAAAATCGCCGCCTGGTATGCGCAGGATGAACAGCAGAGTCTGCCGTTAACCACTGCTCAGGATTAATCAGCTCAGCAGTGCATGCTTTGCGCTGCTTGCAGTACCATTGTTATCGCAAATATCTACAAATAAGAGGGAACTTATGCGTTTTTTAACTGCAGCCATGCTGCTTGCCAGTGGATTAATAGCTGTGCCGACAGTACAGGCGGTCAGCCCGTCGATGGCGCAAACCGGCTTTTCCGGCCTGTTGCGTATACCAAGCGCGGATGCCTTGTCCTTTGGCGATTTTTCGCTCAATTACAGCCGGGAGAATAATATTGATTTTGCTAGCCCTTATCACAAAGGTGCGCATAAAACCGTATTAATAGGGGTGGGCTTGCTGCCCGGCCTGGAATTCAGCGTACAGAATACCCATAAGCAGATCAGTGATGGCCCAGGATGGAGCGGCACTCACTCCAGTGATCTGTCTTTCTCGGCAAAATATGACTTTAAGCCTTTTTTGCCTGAAGAGTGGTTTAGTTTTGCGATCGGGGTGCAGGATTACGGTGGGGCGGCCAGCCATCATAAAAATGGTTATGCG
>JBFGZH010000233.1:0-4308 GCA_041586895.1 Psychromonas sp.
CAAAAATCACCCATCCCAATTTTAAAATACATAAATCGGAAGGTGCGCTATTCCTGTGGCTATGGTTTAAGAATCTACCGATCAGCTCCAATGAGTTATATAAAAGATTAAAAGCTAAAGGTTTGCTGGTGGTTTCAGGACATTACTTTTTCCCGGGCTTGGATCAGGGCTGGCAGCATACGCAGGAATGTATCCGTCTTAACTACGCACAGGATGACGATGTTGTTGAGCGCGGCGTGACTATTCTCGCCGAAACCATCAATGAGCTATACGCGCAGGGCGAATAAAAGCCTTCCTGGCGTTAAACTTGGTTTAACGCTGTTATTTTCTCCCAGGGAAAATAAAGCTAATTGATAGTGACTATTTTTAGACTTGTTTTTCCTGCCTCTGCTTTTTTGTTTCACGTGAAACACTGACAATGTGTTCTCTGTTTATGCGCCTTAAGCAGCGCTTTCTTTATTCTGCCGTGCATCTGCAAGATTAGCTGCAACTTTGCCTGGCGGCCAATTTATCTTAGCCGTTTATTGGTGCGAACTGGATTTTTGCGATCGCTCCCTTTGTGCAGCGGTTTGCCAGGGTAAAACGCCAGTCATAACGACGACAGAGATCTTCAACCAGTAATTAGCCTAAACATGCCCCTGCAAAAGGTTGCTCTGTCAGGCCGCTGCCTTCATCTAGAACGCTAATCGAGTTGCCATCCATTCGTACTTCAATGTTGCCGTTTTCTGTTGCTGACAGCGCATTACGGAGCAGATTGCCGACCATCATGCTGATGATGGCCGTGCTTGCTCTTATTTGCGGCTCGCCGCTGGCCGTTAACTGCACACTGTTTTGTTTATTGAGTATCGCCGAGTAATGGTCATTAATGATAATGCGCAGCTCATCTGCAGTGACTTTTCGCAGCGCTATTTCTGAGCTTCCCCGCTCATATCTCACCAGCCCCAGCAGTGCGTCCACCATAGTCGCCATCTGCTTGGCCGCATCCTTGATACGTTTCAGCTGGCGTTGCTGGAAATCGCTATGCTCACCGCGCTGCAGAAGATCATTGGCTGCGTGAATAATAGTTAACGGGGTTCGCAGTTCATGGCTTGCGTATCTGGCAAAGATCTGTTCACGTTTGATTAACGAGTTGATTTCTGCACGATAGTGATTGAGCTGCTCGGTTAACTGGGCAAATTCGACGGCCGCTTCGCTATCGATGGTAAAGGGAAAATTCGGATTCCCCTGGCAACGCTCAAGTTGTTCGGAAAGGTTGTTTACCGGTGCAATCAAGCTTTTTGACAGACGCATCAGAATTAGGGTAAAGGTGCTCTGCAGCAGGGCAAATATTCCCAACACCAAAGCAATGGAAGTGAGCATTTCATTAGGACTCAGTTCTATTTCATCGATTCGGCTGAGCATAATAAGCGGCTTAGTGCTCCCCTGTGCTTGATATTGAGTGATATAAAGCATACGCGACAAACCGTTCTCTTTTTCTATTTCACCGATAAAGGGTTCGCTGCCATCCACATCTTCAAGGTATTCTTGCGGCAGCAGTGCCAGGTCATTATAGGCATCCGTTAAATAGTCTATTTGCAGCTTGCCAGTTTCACCACTTTGATAACGGGCAATGGCAATCTTAGAGTCGAGCATAATACGCTTTGCGCCAACCTCGTCTTCCGCCCATGTCAGGGTGTAAACCACTACTGCATAGGTGATTAAGCCGGTCACGCAGGATACCAGAGTAAAGAAAAGGGCTAGCCGGCCGGTCAGGGTTTTTGTTGAGCTGAGAAATTGACGAATCATAACCCTGCCTCAAGACGGAACCCTATCTTAGGAACAGTTTTAAGCATCGGACGGGTAAAGGGTTTGTCTAGTTGATTTCTGAGCTGATAGATATGACTGCGCAGCACCTCGTTATTAGGCTCACCTTCCTGCCATAAGCGTTCGCCAATCTCCTGTTTGCTTACAATCTGCGGCGCTTTAAGGCACAGCAGTTGTAAAATGCTGTAGGTTGTCGGGGTCAGCGCCAGCGCTTTTCCGTCACGATATGCGCTGCGTGTCTGCTGATTAATTGTTAACGGGCCAAAGCACAGATCCGCTGTCGCGACAGTGCCGCGGTAACGGCGAATCAGCGCCTGCATTCTTGCTTCCAGGATATCCAGATCGAAGGGTTTGGTCAGGTAATCATCGGCACCCTGCTCAAAACCATTGAGCATATCTTCGCGGTTATCCAGTGCGGTGAGCATCAGCACCGGGGTATCATTACCGCTGTCGCGAAGCTGATTGCATAGCGTCAGGCCGTCCATGCGCGGCAGCATCAGATCGAGGATAATAATGTCAAACCTGCCTGCCAGCGCCAGCTGCAGTCCCTGCTCGCCATTGGCGGCATAATCGAGCTGCATACCTATACTTTCAAAGTAATCAAAGAGAATACCGGCAATCTCGCGGTTATCTTCAACCAGTAATACCTTGTACATAGATTTCATTCTTCCCTGCTAAAAATGGCGCAAGCCACTATTGTCGCCAATTATACGTGGAAAAAAAGTGAACAGCAGCGTATTGATGCGTTGCAGTACAACTTAATATTCACGGCATGCTTATACACATTTTATTCACGCAGGCTCATTTATCTTTAGCCATATAGTTATTATTAAAAGGTGAATTAGATGTCGACACAGGTTATTTCTGGAAAGCCGGGCTATAGCGGATTAAAGCGGGTTATTAAGGCGGCCGGATACTCGTTTAAGGGGCTGAAAGCCGCATTTGTTAATGAGGCTGCTATCCGTCAGGAGCTGGCTGTTATCATGCTGCTTACGCCAATATGCTGGTCTGTTAATATTTCCACCCTTGCCAAGGTGATGCTAATGGGAGTGCTGATCAATGTTTTGATTGTCGAGCTTATTAACTCGGCCATTGAAGCGGCTGTTGACCGCATCGGTACCGAGTTTCATGAGTTAAGCGGACAAGCTAAAGATATCGGCTCCGCAGCCGTATTTATTGCCATCCTCTTTGCGCTATTTACATGGATTGGAGTGCTGGCATGCTTATGATTAATTACCGGAAGATTAAAAACCTTAAGATAGGGTTAAATAGTGCAAACTTTATTATTATTATCTCTCTCTACTTTGGCTTTGTGCTGAATATTGCTGTCGGGCAAAAGTTTATACAGCTCGCTGGGGCTAACGGAGACGGTTTTTTTGCTTATTTCAGCCCGTTGCTTTTAAGCGCCGCTTTTGCTGTGATTTTTTCACTGTTTAATATTCCTTACCTGCGCAAGCCCTTTTTTATCTTTCTCGTGCTGACCTCAGCAATGACAAGTTATGCGAGTTATAAGTACGGGGTGATATTTGATTACACTATGGTCGAAAATATATTTGCCACCAATAGCGGGGAAGCTTTTTCTTATCTGAACTTAAGCGCTTTTTTATACACTCTGCTGTTCGGTGTTGTGCCCGCCATTCTGATTACCAGAATCCGCTTTAAAAAGGATTATCCGCTCAGTATTCGCTTTATGCACAAGCTGGCGGTTGTGTTTTCAGCATTGGCTATTATTGCCTGTATCTATGCCACCTCCTATAAAAGCTATGCATCTGTAGGGCGAAATAATCCTTATCTAAACAAGATGATCAATCCGGCATATCTCTATAATAGCGTTAAATATATCAATAAGACTTACTTTAGCGCGCCGCTGGAATATCAAGTGATTGGTGAAGATGCACAGGCGATTGTGCCTGACAATAATAAGCCCTCGCTGATTATTGTTGTTGTTGGTGAAACCGCCCGCTCGATGAATATTCACTATAACGGCTACCCGAGAAATACCAATCCTTATACTGAGCATCTCAATATTATCTCTTTTAAGGATGTCTCCTCCTGTGGAACGGCAACGGCACATTCATTGCCCTGCATGTTTTCAAACTTAGGAAGAAGCAATTATAAAA
This sequence comes from Psychromonas sp., assembly GCA_041586895.1. Classification (GTDB taxonomy): domain Bacteria; phylum Pseudomonadota; class Gammaproteobacteria; order Enterobacterales; family Psychromonadaceae; genus Psychromonas. The sequence goes on from JBFGZH010000233.1 coordinate 3,924, forward strand.
AAGCGCGCGCGAACAGTCAGGATAATGCGCTGGATATTATTCAAAGAGCCGGCACCTCGGTGTTATGGGTCGAAAATGACGGCGGTGATAAAGCGGTTGCTAAACACCTTAATAAAATAGAGATACAGGCAGCGGATTATCCGGCTTATTGTGCCGGCGGTGTCTGCACCGATGAGGTGGTGCTGCAGGCGTTCGCTAAAAATGTAGTACGGGATGCTCAATCTAATCAGCTTTTTGCCCTGCATATCATCGGCAGTCATGGGCCGACCTACTGGAAAAGGTATCCTCAAGAACAGGAGCTGTTTACCCCTTCATGCGACAGAAGTGATATCGAAAACTGCAGCGATCAGGAGATTATTAACGTCTATGACAATACCCTTGCCCA
>JBFGZH010000234.1:0-4258 GCA_041586895.1 Psychromonas sp.
TGACTGTAAGCGCATCTGTACACTGAGTACCTTCGGCCAGTCCTCCGGATCGCCTTCGGCGGCCAGAGCATCATAGGCAATAGCCTCATCGGCTCCGCTAGCCATGGCTTCAGCAAGGCCGCTGAATATGCGGTTGCAGAGAAAAACCCAGAAAATCAGTTGAGCATTGCCTAAAGGCACGAAGGCTAACAGGGAGATCTCCGCCATCATCAGCAAGGAGGTCGCAACAATCAGCTGCTTTCTGCCAAATATATCGGCCAGAGCGCCGGAAGGCACCTCTGCGCAGACAATAGTGAATGCCCAGACGCTATTTAAAAGAGCAAACTGCTCGATAGTGAGGCCGTAATCGAGAAAAAGAACGGTAAAAACAGGATAATAAAAGCGCGCATTGAAAAAAATACGAAAGGCGATAAAAAGACGAATATTAGTGATAGCAAAAGGTGATGAATGCATGCCCTTTCCTTATGTCCTGTTATCCTGCCAGAGCTTTATCGGCCAACTTAATTACTGCAGCCGGTATTGCTTCGCTGTCAAAAAGCCTTATCCATATTATTATTGCAACGCCAGGCTTGTTTAGCAAAGAGAACAAATGCAGGCCTTGCGCTTTGTCTATGCACCTTCGCGCATTAAGCTCGATAAGCTTTTCAAGAGTAATTATTGGACATCCAAATTATTCTACAGACTTAACAAAACACAAAACTACAATTGCCTGGCTGATTGTGAATACTAAAAGTAGCCTTTTCCGGCATTATTAGCTATTACCGGCAGAATCGGCAGGTTTCAAGCAAGTGATAGGGTTAGCGAATGCCAATATTACAGTTAGTAAAGGTTTGATTGCTTAATGCAAAGATTGCCGTAAGACGTTTTTCTTGGCAATCCAGCGTTTACCAGTATGACTGGCAAACAAGGCTAATTCTTCCAATGAGCCCACGGCCCCCTGATAGTTTTTCCCAAAACCTCCGGCAAGCTCAAGCCAGCAGGCGTTCTCCAGAGCCAGCATAGTTAGCAACCTGGGCCGCTGCGCACAGACTGCACCGCGTTTACCAGCACGAAGAATGCGCCCGGTCCAATCCAGCAGCTCCAGATAATCAATCAGAGAATAAGCAATTCCCTTTGCATTGGATTGCTGTCCATCACCGATAAAATCCAAAAGTTTTTTTCCGCTGCAACTGTTCTGCATAGGCTCATCGCGACTGACAAGCCCATAAATACGCTCATAACTTGATGTGTATTCCGAAGTTTCCACACCTTCAGCGATTTTTGCACGCACCGGGTTTAAGTCTACATAAGCCATGCAAGCTAATAGGGCTTCTTCATCGAGCAAGGCTTGTGATTTAAAGCGCCCTTCCCAGAATCGCCCCTTGCAGTTATCTTCTTTATTGGCTTTACGGGCAATATACTCATTTAAACAGCGCATAAACCAGGAGATATCTACCAGCCGTGCCCGCCAGCTATTGATTATTTCCAGCGCAGCCGCTTGCTCTGCCTGCGTATTTAACTGCTGCTTCATCCATCTGTCTATCAGTGGTGGCGCACTGTACAGCTGGCACCAGCGCTGACAGACCTCAAGAGGACTAAGATCTTCGTTTTCACTGCTATCCGCATGCAAAACCAGGTGATAATGATTAGACATAATGGCGTAGGCGCAAATATCGATAGTAAACAGCCCGGCTAGAAAATGCATGCGCTCAGCAACCCACTGCCGCCGATGGCTAAAATTCTGGCCGCTAAATTTATCTTCACCGCATAAAAAAGCACGACGTACGCAACGGGAAATACAGTGATAATAAGGGGTATCAACAAGAGAAATTTGCGACTGGCGAGACTGCGTCATAACGACCTCCAGCAAGGAAAATCAATGTATAACTCAAAGATAGAAAAGCTTGGTTAATAAGTCAAAAGTTTTGGGTGTCCTATAACACCTTATTCTGGAGGGCAACTAGCTACTCTGATTCATCCCTTGATTCTTTCACATAGCTATCTTCTTGTTGTTGAACCGCCGCGGCTTCAGTCATTTTTTTATACGCGGCTTCCTTTTGAGCAAGTAGCTCGGCTTGCGCCCGTTTTTGCTTGTATATTTCCATCATGCGCTGTTTCTCTTGAGCATCAAGCTTGTCAATTTGTAAATAAAAACAATAGGTGTCGTCAAACGAGGCATCCACTGCATAACTCTTTTCTAAATAATCGTAGTTTGCATCGCATCCAGTCTCTACCACTTCAATCGGACAGGGGGCTTGCTGAAAAACCAGCTTACCATCCACCTGGCATTGGTGAACTTGCGCATAACTAAAAGATGAAACAAATGCAAAAACAGTCCCTGTAAGTACGCCGTTAATATTTTTACTCATAAGTTCTCTTCTATTTCTGCTTGTGCATAGCCAGTCCGATAGTGCCATTTCATTGAATAAAAGCAATTAATTAAATAAATATAAGCAATACTACTACATTATTGCTTAATAATTAAAAAAACCTAACTATTCAGCACCTTAATTTCCACATCTGGAGGCTGTCTCGAAAAAATTAAGCGGGCTATAGGCCTGGCTATAAAGGCCCTTTATCTCAAAATTTGCAATTAATAACCGGCCTTCGGCTAGCAATCTGCTGAAAATCGTCCAGTGTTCTTCATTACCGAGGCTTTCTGAGTAAAATCACATCATTGCCGATAAACTCAAGTGCAAGTTTGTCGCGCTCAGCCAAATAACGAAAAGTCGCGCGGCTAAAAAAGCACACATGGGTAGGGTCATATTTATAATGCCAGGTGGCAAAGGCTTGCAGTCCTGTAACCTGCTTAGTCATTATTCCTATCCAACCACCGGGCTTGACTAAATTTAACCATTGCGACCAGACTTTTTCAGGCTCAAAGAGGTGCTCTATCACCTCTGTCGCAGTGAGAAAATCATAGCTTCTGTGCAGCACATCAGTATTAGGCTGATAGTAAATATCATATAAGGCGACTTTGTGTCCGGCCTCGCGCAGCATATGTGCCAATGCCGGTCCCGGCCCGCAGCCAAAATCCAGGCCGCTAGACTGTGCGCCTATCCTGCCTAGAAGCGGCAGAGCTAAGCGTGATAAAAAAGCTCGATAACCCTGATCATCCGGGTCATTCTCATGATGGTCATAGTGGGTCTTTTCACTCAGCGCATCGAGCCTCTGTGCCTGAGGGACAAACACCAATTCACAGCGGGCACACTGAAAATAGCTGCGCGTGTTATCTTCAAAATAGAAGTGCGTCTGATTTGATGAACACAAAGGACAAAGATCCATAAAAACTTCCTTTAATCTGCAAGCGCGATAGAGAGTGCATTCTTTTAATGTGCCAAGCTTATACGCAAAGCTGCAACTAAACCAGGCACAAGACTAGAGTAAAGCTTTTATGTTATCAGACGGCAGCCTCAATTATAACTGCAGTCACCAGCACGGAAATGGCGCAGAGGAAAATTCTTTTAATGCAGCCAGAGCCATAGTCGCTTTCTCTTTCTGTACAAAAACATGGTCGTGATAATAACCTGCAATCACGTTAGCACTGATTCCATATGCAGCAAGCTTATTCGCAAAAGCCGCTGTGAGACCTACCGCTTCAAGACTAGAGTGAACTGTTAATGTTATCAGGCTGAAGGTTGCATCAAAGTGCAATGCACCGGCGATGGCCTTTTCCTTTTCCAGCACTAAGGTTACCCCTTCCTGTTCGCGAAATGTAGCCAGCGGGTCGAGGTGTAGATAATCACTAAGGGCATTATTAACAGTACAAAACACGTAGTCACCTGAGACAAGCTCTGGCGACATAGATTTTAACAAAACATCCAAATCAGTCATTGCGCTCATCATTTCTCCATGATGTTGATAGACAGATCTTATATAGCTGCGCAGAATGTGAGCTGTCATATAATAAGTAAAACCAATAATATTAGGGTCTGTTGACCTTTCGCGTGCATTGTTGCAGCAATTTGTTCGTGCTTTATACAAGGCAGACCCTAATGAGGCATTAATATTGTTTATGTCATTTTTGTTCAATTAACCAGCCCTCAATGAGTCGCTCTTATAGCTTGTGCGACGCTACTGGCTTTTCCGTACTGTTTTTTAACTATACGATGCACACTGCTGTGAAAGCTTATCTTTCCTGAGCATTGCTTGAATGGCACCGCCTGATACCGGCCGACCGGTTAGGTAGCCCTGGATAACATCGCAGTTATTTTTGTGTAAAAAGTCCAACTGGTGTTGTTCTTCAACACCTTCCGCAACCACTTGCATATTTAAGGCA
>JBFGZH010000235.1:0-4242 GCA_041586895.1 Psychromonas sp.
AGAGCGCTCACCTTTTGCCGTTTGTTCCACAACCATAGGAATAAGCGCGTTACTAATTGGATCGGTGTTTGCAGCAAATGGATTTGACATATTCTACCCTAATAAATGATTTTTATAATAATTATAAACTATATACGAAAATGGCCCGAGTGAGATCACTCGAGCCATCAAAACCAAAACAATTATTTAAATAAATTTAAAATATGTTAAGCAACTGTTTTATTCATAACTTCATCGAACGACTTGTTCACTTCTGTTACTTTAGCTTTTTCAAGGATAAAATCAATAGCTTGCTCTTCTAATGCAACATTTTCCATGTTTTGCATCATCTCTTTATGGTTTTTGTAGTACTCAACAACTTCAGCCGGATTTTCATAAGCAGATGCAGCAGATTCGATTAATGCCGTTACTTTATCTTCGTCAACTTTCAGCTCGTTGGCTTTGATCACTTCACCTAGCACAAGACCTACTTTAACACGCTTTTCAGCTTGCTCGGTAAATAGCTCTGCCGGTAGTTCAGGCATGTTTTTCAGATCCATCTGCTGACCGTAACGTTCGACAGCTTGTTTACGTAACACATCAACTTCACTGTCAACTAATGCTTTTGGTACTTCAATATCGTTCGCTGCAACTAAAGCCGTTAAAACATTGTCTTTTACGCTGTTTTTAAGTGTTTGCTCAAGTTCACGTGCCATGTTCTTTTTAACATCAGCTTTCAGACCTTCAACGTCACCGCTTTCCACGCCGAATTTTTTAACAAAGTCAGCGGTCATTTCCGGTAATACCTGCTCTTCAACTGCGTTTAGTTTGATAGCAAACTGTGCCGCTTTGCCTTTCAGGTTTTCTGCGTGATACTCTTCAGGGAAGTTTACCTCGATAGTAAATTCTTCACCTGCTTTGTGACCTAGAATACCGTCTTCAAAACCAGGAATCATACGGCCACTGCCTAATACGATTTCGAAGTTTTCAGCTTTACCGCCTTCAAACACTTCACCGTCGATAGAGCCTTCAAAGTCAAGTTTAACCTGATCATCATTAGCCGCTTCACGGTCAACTGCAGTCCACGTAGCATGCTGCTTGCGTAGTGTTGTGATCATTTTTTCCAAATCTTCATCAGTGATTTCTGCTGATTCTTTTTCTACCGCTAGCTCTTCCAGTGCAGCAAGTGTCACTTCCGGGTAAACTTCAAAGGTAGCCGTGAAGGTAAAATCTTCACCTTTCTTACGTGGTTGCGGTGCCACTTGTGGTGCACCCGCCGGGTTTAGTTTTTCAGCAACAACAGCTTCAAAAAAATGACGCTGCATGATTTCACCAGCAACTTCCTGCTCGATAGCTGCGCCAAAACGTTTTGCAATCACAGATGCAGGTACTTTACCCGGACGGAAACCGTCAACACGCTGTGTTTTAGACAGATGACGGATACGGCTATCATACTCTTTTTCAAACACGTCTGCAGGCACAGTAATATTCAGCTTACGCTCTAGACCTTGTGTTGCTTCAACAGAAACTTGCATTTTATTTCCTTTATCTTGTTCGTTAATAACTTAAATTATCTCATTGCCCTATTAAATAGGGATAAATAAAGCAATTACAAGGGCCAGAATAAAGATTTTTATTCTAATCCAGTCACTTTGTTTGCTGAGACATCAAAATTAATTTGATTGATGAAATTTAAAACGCGTCATTATAGACACTGTTTTAGCGTTAGTCGAGTTTTACAAATCAGCAAAATATCGCTAGCCACTGTTTTAAACGTAAACGCTGCTTTTATCGCCAGAATGCGCACTGCTAGCCTTTTAGGAGTGTTCATTCAGCTAAATAGAAAGCCTTTAATCCCGGAGAAAATTATTTGTGCGCCAATGGCGGAAACAAATAATCCGGTTATCTTCGGTAAAATCTCCAGCCCTTCTGTGCCTATCAACTGCTGTATTTTATTGGCCATGAGTAACACCCCGACTAATGAGATAACCGCCGTCAGCAGGGATAATATCACCGATAAAATATTCACCACGCCGGACATCTCCGCACCGATCACCATCAGCACACCGATTAAACCCGGCCCGACAGTACTGGGAATAGCCAGCGGTACTATTGCAAAGTTAGCCCCTTTTTTAAGCTCAGTTTCCGGTAACTCACTATCACTGCGGATCATATCCAAGGCACTTAAAAACAGCACGGTACCGGCACCTATCTTAAAGGCGTCCAGGGTAATGCCAAACAAGCTGAAGATATATTTACCAAACAGCAAAAAAATCAAACTGGTAATAAAGACAGCAATCGCCGTCTTATAAATAATAGTGGTTTTTTCCGCTTTATTAAGGCGCTTACTCAAGGTTAAAAAAACCGATAGCACAAAGAAAGGGGTCATCATAAAAAAGAGTTTTAAGTACAGAGTAAAAAACTGTTCCATTGCCGTTCCTGATAATATTAAGCCTGAAAATGAGGGAGGCGATGCTAACACAATTCTTGAAAAAGAAAGGCTAAATCATGCGCTCAATAAATAAAAAATTTATCGTTATTCAGGCTGATTTTCTAATCTTTTCTTGATATTGAAAAATTAGCGGCCAACCACGCAGTTTCGCCCCTTTTGTTTCGCTTCATATAATAGTTTATCAGCACGTTTTACCAGCCTGTTGATGCTTTCCCGCTCTCTTAATTGCGTGACACCGATACTGACGGTGATCTGCTCCTGATCGACTATCAACAGCGATTGAATATGCTCGCGAATTCGCTCACACACCAGGATGGCTTTACTGAGACTGGTTTCCGGTAACAAAATAATAAACTCTTCACCTCCCCAGCGGTAGACCATATCGATATTACGGATAATATCCATAAAGCAGGAGACCAATAATTTTAGCACCTGATCACCACGATCATGGCCGAGTTTATCATTGACCGCTTTAAAATAGTCGATATCGACAAATGCCAGACAAAGTTCATGGTTATGACGCAGATGGCGCTGCCGCTCCAAGTTAGCATTGCTTTCAAATTTACGGCGATTGCCCGCGAGCGTTAACGGATCATGGAGTGCCGCTTTTTCTGCCTCCTTGCGTAGCTGCTCGGTTAATGCATTGGCGACTTTCAGTGCCTCGGCCCGCTGTTCGCTTTGATGCTCTAAGTGGCGCTGTTGCACCCATAAAAAGCCTAAGGCAAAAGCCACGCTGTAGAGCATAAAAGCCAATATTGATACCTGCTCCAGCTGTGCCGTGTCGAGTTGAATATATTCAGGCTCGGCAAATAAAAGTAGCGCCAGACGTAACACAATAAAAAGGTTAAACACAGAAATAATGGCGACCAGAAACTTATGCTCGATAGCAGGAGCGTGAGCATGGATAGGTTTGAGCAGGTCCATAATGCTTAGCACGGAATAAGCCACAACAAACAATGAAATAACCAGCAGCAGGATAGCGCTATTAACCTCAAAATAGCTGTAATACACTAATAAACAGACAAAAACAGAAACTGATAAGGCGACATTTTGCAGCGGAAAAGTCAGCCCCTGAAAATTTCTGATCCCCCGCCATATAAAAATCGCCCATAACAGGTAAATACTGTTAGCAATCATAGTAGAGAGAAAATCAGGCAGCAGAGCGCGCGCCGGAACCAGTAAGCTACCAATCACCAGGCAGAAAGCGGCTAAAGAGAGCCAGCCCAGGCAGGCGCTGGAGCGCTGCATACGCCAGATAATCAGCATCACTAGCGAGACAATAGTCGCCGTAAATAGATTTACAATAAAAAGCGTATCTATATCTAAATCCATCGCCCTTCCTTGCATTTGAAGAACTTAGGCCTGAGCTTCAGTCGGAGCAATCCTCTGCTGCTATCACAGGGGCCTGGTGCGAATAAGGCTGTAGCCTGCTGGCATGAGCGGACTAGCTCCGCGAGTCCTGTTTTTAGCCGATCTATATATGTTCGAGCAAATAACCGCGCGGCTGAAGCCGCGGCCCCCTGTGACAGCTAAAACTGACTAGCAATCACAGCGTAGCTTAATGTATGCAATATGCTGCATTTTATTCCTGTGGGAATTGCTTTAACTTAAATTGTAGCAGGCAAATGCTTTTTTAAACCCGATTAAAGCTGAATTTCCTCCCTGCTTACCTGCAGGCGTTCAACCAGACGGCTGGCACGCTGGGTTCTCAGCTTGGCCGCATTGGCCATTAAGCGCAAATCGGCAAATAGCGTCAGGCGTTTTTTGGCACGCGTAATGCCGGTATAAATCAACTCCCGCGTCACCACCGG
>JBFGZH010000236.1:0-4238 GCA_041586895.1 Psychromonas sp.
CCATTCTGCAGCCAGTTATTGCGATCCTGCTGATAATTACGTGCCCCCCACTTCTCCTGCACTTGTTGCTTATTTGCCACGCCGCCAACGGTGTCTATCCAGTTGCTGTCATCGCGAATAATAGAGCAGAAGATACGCCCCATATCTGAATATAAACAATGTCCCTGAGTTAATTTAAAGGTGCGCTGACATTTTAAAGTATCAGGCGCGTTATAACGTTCCAGAAGATTTTCCGGATTATAAAACAGCATTGACAGGTTAGCGCCGCCTTCGATATCGGTAAGCGATAAAACTTGTCCGGCTTTAATGACCATTGAGTTATGGCTGGCACCGGGTAGTATTTCTTTAAAGTGTATTACTTCCATTTTTCCTCCCAAGCAACTTAAGCGGCTGTTACTGCTTTTTTGCTTTCTGTGTTTAATAAAGTTTGTACTGATTCAGGTAACGCTTGTTCTGACTGCAGGGCGATATCGTAAACAATCTGCGCACCAAAGCGCTCCGGTTGCTGTGTATCTACACGCGGTTTGTCAAGTACCCATAAGCGTGAGCCTAAAGTGAAACCTTCGGAAAGATCATGGGTGATCATAAAGACGGTTAGTCCGCGCTCTTTCCATAACTTGTGAATAAGCTGATGCATATCTTTACGTATCCCCGGATCCAGGGCCCCGAATGGCTCATCAAGTAGCAAAATACGTGGCTCTTTGATTAGCGCCTGGGCAATAGCCAGACGCTGCTGCATACCGCCGGACAGTTCACTTGGAAAGCGCTCAGCAGCATGACCTAAGCCTACGGCTTCGAGCATTGCCAACGCTTCCTGCTGCAGCTTTTTACGCGCTTTGCCAAACACTCTGGCGAGTAGCGGCGCTGCTCCGAATTCCTTACCGAGCATGACATTCTGCAATGCATTAAGGTGTGGAAATACAGAGTATTTTTGAAACACTATGCCGCGTGTATCATTCGCTTCGGCAGCCATCGGCTGACCATCGAGCAGTAACAGGCCTCGAGTCGGTGACTCTGTGCCCAGCAGCATATTGAGCAGTGTTGTTTTACCGCACCCTGATGCGCCGACAATACTGACAAACTCGCCGGCTTGCACCGTCAGGTTTAACTTTTCCAGAACAACAGTATCGCTGTACTCTTTCCATACCTGCTTAATTTCAATAATCGCTCGGCTCATGATTCACTTCCTCTTTTATTGTGATACCAGGGGAACAGAGATTTTGAAAACAGACGCAGTAACAGATCCATCATAAAGGCTAAAATCGCTATCCACAGCACATAAGGCAAGATCACATCCATCGCCAGATAACGGCGGATCAAAAAGATGCGGTAACCTAGCCCTTCTGTTGCTGCAATCGCCTCTGCAGCAATTAAAAATAACCAGGCACTTCCCAGCGTTAATCGAATCGCATTGATCAGGGGCGGAAAGATCTGCGGCAGAACAACACGCAGCATGATTTGCCAGCTATTCGCGCCTAATGTCTGAGCTTTAAGCAGCAGCTCCTCTGGTAATGATTGCGTACGCAGCTGCAGATCGCGGATCAAAATCGGACAAATACCGATAATAATCAGCATGACCTTGGATAACTCCCCTAAACCGAAGACAATAAATAAAATAGGTAATATGGCCATCGGCGGCAGCAGAGAAATGGCCGTCACCAAGGGCGAACAGGTTGCCCGTACATAGGGCAGCATGCCATTGAGCACGCCGACAATCAGTCCGATCAGTGCACTGATAGCAACGCCCAAGAGCAGGCGCTGTAAACTTGCCGCGGTATCAACCCATAACAGATACTCACCGCTGCGTTTGCTCGGCTCAAAAGCCATACGCTGCACTGCATCGGCAAAGCTGGACCAGGCTGGTAGCAGTTTATCACTCGGGTTCTCTAATAATCGTGCATCTGAAGCTAAGGTGTAGAGCACGATTAACAGAACAAAAGGTAATAAATTTAATGCCTTGCGCATTCCTGGTTTAGGTTTACTATTGATTAAACGCATAATTACCTGCCTTATAATTTACTATCGGCAGCCATCTGCATATAGGTAGGATTAAAGCGTAATTTGATATTGGCCGCGTTGCCATATACACCGCTAGGCGTTTCAATGCCGATAAAACCGGCATCTGGTGCACCTTCACCAAGTAAACCGTGGTCAAAAGAAAACTCCGCTATCTTGCCCATGGTCTCTTTGAGTTTACTGCTGTTATTAAATGCCACGGCATTCTGTGCCTGATAAAACATTTTTGTGGAAGCTAACTGTGCATCGTAACCGGCCAGATCTGTACCCGATGCTTCGGCCATCATAGTACGTGCTTCGAGTGCTTTTTTACTCTCACCCTGAATAGTATCCATAATTTCATACCAGGCACCCGTTAACGCTTTCCCCAGCTTGGGGTTATTCTGGAGGGTTTTTGTATTGACCACTAACAGATCAATAATCTCACCGGGGATCATAGAAGAATCAAACACCTTATTGGTATTTGGCATCGCGGTAATTTCACTTAGTAAAGGGTTCCAAGTGGTGACGGCTGTAACATCATTCGTGGTGAAGGCTGCGACTAAATCCGCATCTGACGTATTGACCACCTGCAGATCACGCTCGCTTAATGAAACACTTTCCAATGCACGGGCTAACAGGTAATGAGAAACACTCAGCTCAACCAAATTGACATTCTGCCCTTTGATATCGGCAAGTGTTCCCGCACCTTTAAGCACAATACCATCGTTACCATTAGAAAAATCACCGATGATTAAGGCAGTCGAATCAACGCCGCTTGCAGCAGGTATGGTTAATGCGTCCATATTGGTCATAACAGTGGCATCAAATCCACCCGCGGTATACTGGTTAATAGATTCAACGTAATCATTAACCTGAACGATCTCTATTTCGATATCATATTTATCCGCCCACTTTTTTACGATTCCGGAAGCAGCGCCGTAATCCCATGGCATCCAGCCGACATAGATGGTCCAGGCAAGGCGAAACTGTTGTTTTGATTCAGCAAGTAAGGTAGAAGGCGCGGTGAGCATGGCAGCGCAAAGAGCGCTTACCGTCAGCAGTTTGGTGGTAGATCGTCGTATGTTTTTAATAAAGTTCATTCCCTTTCTCCTTAATTACACATTAAAAGCATGAGAGACATTGGTTTTGTCGTCTCCCGGGCTTTTATCCCTCCGTGTAACCTTAGAAAAAGGTCGACAGCTCTCGGTCCAGTCACTGCAGGCAGTCGGAACCCTAGATGTCTATTAGCAAATTGTTATATTGGTAATAGTTTTAAAACCAATATCTCTCATACGAATTATTTATAATGAAGCAAACTTGATGCCAATTTTAAAAAAGCGCAAATACCTGAATATGACCGGTAAAAAATAGAAACATATCATTTCCAAGTAACCTCCTTGCATCATATAAGTGCAACAAGAAGAGCAAACGCACTACAATAAGGCGATCGTTTAAGTGTAGATGCTAACTTGCGTGAGCAACTCTGGTATTTTTTCAACCCGGCGCTTAAAGCAACAGGCGGATCACAGTCCGCCCTTCAAAAAATGCGCTTATTTGGCATCGCTTTCCAGCTCTATGTGCACTTTTTGCTTGTTCTCGGCTTTTACTGGTTTGGCAATCCATGCGCCATGGCGGGAGTAAGCTGCAAACCACCACTTGCCCCAGGTGATTAAGCGCGTGGCGACCCATAAAGACCAGGCGAGCATCACCACACGATAAAACCATATCGGCAGACTGTACACTGTAACAACCGGCAGTTGCCCGCTTACTTTATCCTGAAAAAACTTAAACAGATGACTGTAACTGCCGTTACCCACCACCTGCATTTCCGGTGCCGACAACAGACCGACGGGGATAGCGGCAAGCAGAGAGGTTACACTGACAAAGGTTAAGAGCAGCAGCATCAGCTGCAGAAAATTAAACTTCCAGCGTAGCATTGCCGCTGGCTCAATATACTGCTTACGAAATGCCAGCACAAAAAAGAACAGCGCAATGATCAGCACGCCATAGCTGTTCACGGTTGAAAATCCCAGCCCCAACAAAATCCAGCCTAATGTCGTGACCGGCATAGACAGGCGCAATTTGTGAGCAAGCATAGGCAGCAGCAACGCCGCGATTAGAATCACCAAGAGTACCCCCCAATACAACATTGCCGCACCGAGTGATGGACCATTCAGATAAAGCAGCCAACGATCCTGAAGCATATGATACTCGATATTAATATTCACCGTTTTCCCCGG
>JBFGZH010000237.1:0-4229 GCA_041586895.1 Psychromonas sp.
CCATTAAACTTTTTATTATTGTGCTCTTGGCCCAGATAGCCGCTGTTTTCGGATAACTAATCACCATCAACAAGGAGACAAGCCACCACACTGCGGAGAGCGTTAAACAGTAACCAATAAGCGGATTAACCTCGCCGTTTATCCATAACTGCTCAAGCGGTAATATAAAAATCGTTATGCCAAGCAGTACAGCAAACAGAGATAAAACTAACAGCGGCTTTTTTTTGCTGACAAAGCTTCCCCACTCTTTACTTGCCAATAAGAAAATAACTGCAGCAAAAAGCATAAAAAAATTAAGCGGCAGTAAAAAGAAGCACGCAATAGTCAATGGCGCGATTATCAAGGCGGTTATAATTCGTTGTTTCACAGAGAGTTCCTGTTAAATTCGTTGTGTTCTTCAGTTTTCATTCACGCTCTGGAAACTAACTTGCGCACTGGTTTGTCCAAAACGACGCTCTTTGCCGGCAAACATATCCAGCGCATCCTGAAAAGATAAGGCATCAAAATCAGGCCATAAGCAATCGGTAAAATATAACTCGGCATAAGCAAGCTGCCATAACAGAAAGTTACTGATACGCTGTTCGCCTCCGGTGCGGATCATTAAATCCACCGCCGGAAGGTCATGCAGCGCCAGCTCCTGAGTGACTCTATTTTCATCAATATCATCGGCGTTTAATTCACCGGCAGCCACTAATTGCGCTATTTTTCGAGTGGCCTGGGTGATATCCCAACGTCCGCCATAATTGGCCGCTACATTGAGTGCTAAGCCGGTGTTGTGCTCCGTCAGTTTCTCTGCTTTAACAACTTTTTTCTGCAGACGTTCACTGAAACCGCTCAGATCACCGATAATTTTTAATTTAATATTATGCTTATGTAATTTTTTTACTTCGCTGCCCAGCACGGTAAAAAAAAGCTCCATCAGCATATTCACTTCCTGCTCCGGACGCTTCCAATTTTCACTGCTGAAAGCAAAAATAGTTAATGCCTGAATCTTTTTTTCACTGGCAAAAGAGATCGCTTTACGTAACGAGCTGACACCATGTTTATGGCCGAAAACACGATGTTTGCCTTTACTTTCAGCCCAGCGGCCATTGCCATCCATAATGATCGCAACATGTTTGGGCATTTTTATTGATTGATTTAAGCTTGTCACATATAGCCTTAATAAGTTAAATAATAGAAATACTAGGGATATATTAATCAGCGCAGCTAAGATTAGATGCGCTGATACTCATTAACCGTGCTTTGTGCAGTTATTAAACTTCTAATAACTCTTTTTCTTTCACAGCCAAAATATCATCTATCTGCTTAACAAAGTCGTTGGTGATCTTTTGAATATTTTCTTCACCAAGGCGCTGTTCATCTTCACTGATATCTTTATCTTTTTCCAGTGCTTTCAGATCGTTGTTTGCATCACGACGAATATTACGGATGGCAATCCGGCTGTTTTCCGCTTCACCACGTACCACTTTAATCAGATCTTTACGGCGCTCTTCGGTTAGTGGCGGTAATGGAATACGGATCACTGTGCCCGCAGACATCGGGTTTAAACCTAAGTTTGAACCCATAATTGCTTTTTCCACAGCAGGAATCAGAGTCGCATCAAAAACAGTCACGGTTAGGGTCCGCGCGTCTTCAGTGGAAACATTACCTACCTGACGCAGCGGCGTATTACTTCCGTAATACGGCACCATAATACCATCGAGTAAACTTGGGTGTGCACGGCCGGTACGAACCTTTGCTAATTGACTTTTAAATGATTCAACACTTTTAGCCATGCGCGTTTGCGCGTCATTTTTTACTTCATTAATCATAACAATTCTCTTAATTTTGTTTTTAACTATTAATTTATTTTATTTCATCACAATGAGTAATGGTTGTGCCTTCCGCTTCACCCAGTACCACACGACTTAATGCTCCGGGTTTATTCATATTAAATACGCGAATCGGCAAGCTGTGATCACGGGCCAATGTAAATGCCGCCAGATCCATTACCTGCAGCTCTTTTTCTAATACTACTTGGTAATCAATTTCTGTATACAGTTTTGCATCAGGATTTTTAACTGGATCAGCATCATACACGCCGTCAACCTTGGTTCCCTTTAAAACCGCATCCGCTTCAATCTCAATACCACGCAGACAAGCCGCCGAGTCAGTCGTAAAGAAGGGGTTACCCGTTCCTGCAGAGAAAATAACCACTGAGCCTGACTGCAGGTATTTAATCGCTTTCGCCCAGTTGTAATCATCACAAACACCATTTAACGGAATAGCGGACATTAAACGTGCATTAACATGGGAGCGATGTAGCGCATCACGCATTGCCAGACCGTTCATCACAGTTGCCAGCATGCCCATATGATCGCCGACCACACGATGCATTCCCGCTTCAGCCAAACCCGCACCACGGAAGATATTACCACCGCCAATAACCAAACCAACTTGTACGCCGGCTTCAATTAATCCCTTAATTTCAAGCGCCATGCGATCCAACACTTTGGGATCAATACCAAAGCCTTCTTCACCGACTAAGGCCTCACCACTTAATTTTAATAAAATACGACGATATGCAGATTTAGGATTTGTGCTCATAATGTTCTTTCCTTAAAGTAAGCGTAACAGCAATCACATTAATAAATTGTCATTTTGCAAACAACTCATTATTGGAATAGCTATATCGCCAATAACTTAAGTATATTAGCAAATATAAAAGAACCGCAGTCATGGCCGCGGTTCTTTCTTGACAGTAAGCTTTAGCCTATTGTTTATAAAGCAGATTTTTAAATTACTTGGTAGCAGCTAGTGTCGCAGCAACTTCAGCAGCAAAATCTTCTTCTTTCTTTTCGATACCTTCACCCACTTCTAAGCGGATAAATGATTCAACATCAGCGCCAGCATCTTTAAGAAGCTTAGCCACTTTCATTGATGGATCTTTAACAAATGCTTGTCCAGTCAGGCTCACTTCACCAGTGAACTTAGCCATACGACCGGCAACCATTTTCTCTGCGATTTCAGCAGGTTTACCGCTATCGATAGCAATTTGCAGCTGGATTTCTTTCTCTTTTGCTACCACTTCTGCCGGCACATCTTCAGGTTTAACAAACTGAGGTGCAGAAGCAGCAACGTGCATTGCGATATCTTTAGCAAGGTCAGCATCACCGCCTTTAAGTACAGATACAACACCGATTTTACCGCTGTGTACGTATGCACCCAGGTTTTCACCTTCAACGATTTGCAGACGACGAATAGAGATGTTTTCACCGATTTTAGCAACCAGTGTAGCACGTGCATCTTCAACCGTTGTATCATCGTATGCAGCAGCGCTTAATGCTTCTACTGAATCAATTTTGTTTGCCAGTGCAATTTCTGCCACTTTATTAGCAAACTCTAAGAAGTTTTTGTCCATTGCTACGAAGTCTGTTTCACAGTTAACTTCAGCAATAAGCGCAACACTGCCTTCAGTTTTAGCCAGGATCACACCTTCAGCTGCAACACGACCCGCTTTTTTAGCAGCTTTAATTGCGCCAGATTTACGCATGTTTTCAATTGCAAGCTCGATGTCACCATCGGCTTCAACTAATGCTTTTTTACAATCCATCATACCCGCAGCTGTGCGGTCACGAAGTTCTTTAACTTGCTTAGCTGTAATAGCCATTGTCGAATTCCTATATTTAATCTATAAAAAAGGGGCCCTAAAGACCCCTGATAACCAACCATTGATTGATTGGCTAATAAGAGCTTCTATTAGAAGAGCTTATTTTTCAGCTGTTTCTTCAACAAAACCGTCTGCTTCAGCTGCAACAGCAACATCTGCTTCACGACCTTCTTTAACAGTCTGAGCAGCTGCATCTAAGTACAGTTTGATAGCACGGATAGCATCATCATTACCAGGAACAACATAATCGATGTTGTCTGGGCATGAGTTAGTATCAACGATAGCAATAACTGGAATACCCAGGTTATTTGCTTCTTTAATTGCAATGTGCTCGTGATCGGCATCGATTACGAAGATTGCATCAGGGATACCGCCCATGTTTTTGATACCACCAAGCGTTTTGTCAAGTTTCTCTAACTCACGAGAACGCATCAGCGCTTCTTTTTTAGTTAACTTGTCAAAAGTACCGTCTTGGCTTTGAACTTCAAGGTCTTTCAAACGTTTGATCGATTGACGAACTGTTTTCCAGTTAGTCAACATACCACCTAACCAACGGTGATCAACGTAGAATTGATCA
>JBFGZH010000238.1:0-4169 GCA_041586895.1 Psychromonas sp.
CTTTTCTATTTGAGCCAATTGTGGATGCTATTGGGGCTCTTGTTACTAAATCAGGTTTAAAGCTGTAGGTAGAAACGCCGTGCCGCCATGGTTTTTCCATATAATTATCAACAGGTTCAATAAAGCACTCTGCATTTTTAATAAACTGTTTTGCTGCATAGGGGCTAATCAGGTAACTTTGTATGCCACATGTCCTTTCATGGTAGTAGACGATTTCAGACGTTGAATTGATCCTTTCGATAGGCGTATATTTTTTTTTAAACATCGAAAAAAGTTTAATAAATTGATACTTATTTGCGAGTTGTTTAAATAACGCCTTATGCTCTGAAAATAACGGGCTTAAATCGCAATTATCTTCAAAGACTAAAATGGGCTCATTTAATTCAACACATTTTTCCCACAAAGAAAAATGGCTGGAAAAACAAGCCAGTTCACTTTCAATCAAGGGGTAACCAAAGCGTAACTTTGTTTGTTTTTCAGCCCTGCGCTCTGAATATTTGAAGTTGGGGGTTGAGGCATCAATCGCATCGAAAAACTCAAATTCAACATTGGCATCCGCTAAGGTTTTCGTTATGCGCGCTCTTCTCTCAGTTGAGCGTTTTAAACTGATAACAAAGGTTTTCATGTTATCTATGAATCTCTGATTTATTCAACCAGGCCATATATTCAGCAGTGCCCTGTGCCACGGTCTTAAACTCACCCTCATACCCGGCTGCACGCAGATTAGTCAGGTCAGCTTCAGTAAAGCTCTGGTAGCGGCCTTTGAGGTGATCCGGGAAGGGGATGCGTTCAATTTCACCTTTCTGATGAAACGCGACAACGGCTTTGCCTACTTCTAAGAAGGATTCCGCTTTTCCTGTACCGACATTAAAGATTCCGGAAACATTATTATCGAAGCACCACAGGTTTACTTTGCAGACATCGCCAACATAAACGAAATCACGTTTATGTTCACCTGCAAAAAGTTTGGCGTTTTCACCGGCATTAATTTGATTGTTGAGATGGAAGGCAACGCTGGCCATACTGCCTTTATGCTGCTCGCGCGGGCCGTAGACATTAAAGTAGCGGAAACCGACAATTTGCGGCAGTGTTTCACCATGCGCTTGTGCATCCTGCCAGATACCGCGTACATATTGGTCAAATTGGAATTTTGAATAACCGTAAACGTTCAACGGCTTTTCATATTGCAGCTCTTCTTTAAAAGTATCGTTGCCGCCGTAAGTGGCTGCCGATGAGGCATAGAGAAACGGGATATCGCGTTCGATGCAGTAATGGAGCAGATCCTTTGAATATTCATAATTATTTTCCATCATGAATTTGCCGTTCCATTCTGTTGTTGAAGAGCAGGCACCTTGGTGGAAAATAGCTTCGATTTCGCCAAAATCCTGGCCGGAGACGATTTGCGTAATAAACTCGTCTTTATCCATATAATCAGTAATCTGCAGATCAACCAGGTTAACAAATTTTGTGCCATCAGTGAGATCGTCAACAACCAGAATATCGGTAACGCCGCGCTCATTGAGTGATTTGATGATATTACTACCGATAAAGCCGGCACCACCTGTAACTATAAACATGCATTCACCTTTACAATTAGATATTAAAATGGGTTTACTGAATATTGAGCGCAATTATACGCTTAGAGGCTATCTTAGGGCTAACCTTTTATTTTGACTTTTTTACTTTGCTGCTCGACTTGCTGATTTTTCTCTCTTCAAGTAGATTGGCTATTTTTAGTGGAGAAGTTATATGACAAAGTTTCAGTTGATTAGTGCCTATGATGCCAAACAGCGCTTAGAAAATGAGAAAGTACAAGTGGTTGATATTCGCGATGAGCAGTCCTATGACAATGATCATATTGCAGGCTCCTTTCATCTGACCAATGCCAGCATTGCTCAGTTTATGGAAGAAGTCGACGTCAATACGCCGGTATTTGTTATCTGTTATCATGGTAATAGCAGTAAAGGTGTGGCGCAATATTTGTGTGAACAAGGTTATCAGGACGTTTATAACGTTGAGGGTGGCATGGCCGATTGGCGGCTTATCGACCCTTGCACTTAACAGTAAATCGAATGTCTTTAATAAAAAGGAAAAAAAATGAGTGTTGCAGAAACAGATAAGATTGATGCTATCGGTGTGGATAAAGAGATGCAGCGGGTATTTTTAAGTATCATTGATCCGCTGCTTTGGGATGATGAAAATGTGCACCTGTTTACTCTGCAGGAAAAAATTAATACTTATCTTTATTTTATCGAATCAGGCGAGCTGCACAAAGCCTTCCCCGACAGTAAAGATTTTGCTATTACCATTGAGTTAATCTTAAAGCACGTACCTAGTGATCAGGCTATTGAGTTTTTTGATAAAACCATACAAATTCTGCTGGATAAAGAGATTGTTTTCACCTTTGGACCTAAAAAAGAGACGGGCTATGTCGAGCATCAGCATTAATCTTGTGCAAAGCTGAGCTGAGTCGCTTTTCTTAATATCTGGCTGTGACTAAGCTGCCTGCTCAAGAGATAAAGCGTAACAGCTTGATTAAAGGGGCAGTTACTGCATGTGTTGGTTTAAATTGTTATAACATAAGCGCCGGCTTAGCTGGCAGAGAGACACAATGATAAGAAGTTGGCAAAAATATGTGACTAATTTTGATGTTTTGTATTGCCAGTGCCCCTCCTGATTTGGGATAATCCCGCCACCATTTTATACCTAATCAATTATCAGCAATTGATTTCAACTAAACCTAAATCAGGAGAAACAGATGCCTTCTCGTCAAGAGTTAGCGAATGCAATTCGCGCCCTTAGTATGGATGCAATTCAAAAATCAAATTCGGGTCACCCGGGCGCACCTATGGGCATGGCAGATATTGCCGAAGTTCTTTGGCGTGATTTCTTAAAACATAATCCGACTAACCCGCAGTGGGCAGATCGCGACCGTTTTATTCTGTCTAACGGCCATGGTTCAATGCTTATCTATTCTCTACTGCATTTAACAGGTTATGACCTTTCAATTGATGATATTAAATCTTTCCGTCAACTACACTCTAAAACACCGGGTCACCCGGAGTTTGGCTATACAGCTGGTGTTGAAACCACTACCGGTCCGCTAGGTCAAGGTATTACTAATGCGGTGGGTATGGCGATTGCTGAAAAATCCTTAGCGGCACAGTTTAACCGTGAAGGGCATGAGATTGTTGACCACTACACTTACACATTCTTAGGTGATGGTTGTTTAATGGAAGGTATCTCGCATGAAGCTTGTTCATTAGCGGGTACATTAGGTTTAGGTAAACTGATTGCATTTTGGGATGATAACGGTATCTCTATCGATGGTGAAGTTGAAGGCTGGTTTACCGATGATACGCCAAAACGTTTTGAGTCATACGGCTGGCAGGTGATCTCTGTTGACGGTCATAACAGTGACGAGATCAAAGCGGCGATTGAAGCGGCACAGGCTGAAACAACCAAACCGACGATGATCTGCTGTAAAACTATTATCGGTTTCGGTTCACCTGCTAAGCAGGGGACGCATGACTGTCATGGTGCACCTTTAGGTGCAGATGAAATCATTGCAACACGTAAAGCATTAGGCTGGAACTACGGTGATTTTGAAATCCCTGCTGATATTTACGCGGGTTGGGATAATAAAGAGCAGGGCCAGGCTGTTGAAGCGGCATGGGATGATAAATTTGCCGCTTATGCAGCAGCTTTCCCTGAACTGGCGGCTGAGTACAAGCGTCGTATCAATAACGAGCTGCCGGCTGATTGGGCTGAGAAAGCAAACGCATATATCGAAGAGTTACAGGCTAACTCAGCGAATATTGCCACACGTAAAGCATCACAAAACTGTATCGAAGCCTTTGGCGCTATGCTGCCGGAGCTATTAGGCGGATCTGCGGATTTAGCCCCTTCTAACCTGACTATGTGGTCCGGTACAAAAGCGATCAGCGCCGATGATGCATCGGGTAATTACCTGCATTACGGCGTACGTGAGTTTGCCATGTCGGCCATTGTGAACGGCATCGCACTGCACAAAGGTTTTGTTCCTTTTGGTGCAACCTTCCTGATGTTTATGGAATACGCGCGTAACGCTCTGCGTATGTCGGCACTGATGAAGCAGCGTGCTATCCAGGTATTTACTCATGACTCAATCGGTCTGGGTGAAGATGGCC
>JBFGZH010000239.1:0-4168 GCA_041586895.1 Psychromonas sp.
CGGAGGAGGAGAGATTTGAACTCTCGGAGAGCTATTAACCCTCGCCGGTTTTCAAGACCGGTGCATTCAGCCACTCTGCCACCCCTCCGGAACACGGCGAATAATAACGGCTATCGACTTCGCTTGTAAAGCTTGAAACAACAAAAAAAAACTGTTCGCCTAGAAAAACAACAAGATGCATAAACAACCGCCGAAATTTGTTGTTTTTTAATTCACGGCGATAAGTTCAGGCTTTTCAGCGGTGCTTTTCAGGAAATAAATTATCAGGAAACAAGCGTCTTATTTCTTATATATATTGTTGCTAAGTCCTTGCTCCTGTATCCTAACGCCTTATTTATTATTTCATTTATTATTGCTAGGCAAACTGAATATGCAAGAGTTATATAATCCGAAAGAGATTGAAAACAAATTCCAAACACAGTGGGACGAGAACCAATCATTTAAAGCCATCGAAGATCCATCAAAAGAAAAATATTACTGCCTGTCAATGTTTCCCTACCCAAGCGGTAAATTACATATGGGGCACGTGCGTAACTACACTATCGGTGATGTGGTTTCCCGTTTCCAGCGCATGCAGGGTAAAAATGTGATGCAGCCTATGGGTTGGGATGCTTTTGGCCTGCCCGCTGAAAATGCCGCCATTAAAAATAATACCGCCCCTGCCGGTTGGACTTACGAAAATATTGAGTATATGAAGACCCAGCTTAAACAGTTAGGTTTTGGCTATGACTGGAGTCGTGAACTGGCAACCTGCCGACCTGAGTATTACCGTTGGGAACAGTGGTTTTTCACCAAACTGGTGGAAAAAGATTTAGTGTACAAAAAGATGGCAACGGTAAACTGGGATCCGGTTGATCAGACGGTACTTGCCAATGAACAGGTTATTGATGGTCGCGGCTGGCGCTCCGGTGCACTGGTCGAGCAGAAAGAGATTCCACAGTGGTTTATTAAAATCTCTGCCTATGCACAGGAGTTACTGGATGATTTAGACCAGCTTGAAGAGTGGCCTGAACAGGTACGCACCATGCAGCGTAACTGGATTGGTCGTTCCGAAGGTATCGAGATGGACTTTAAGGTCAGCGGAAGCGATGAAACCTTTTCTGTTTACACCACCCGCCCCGATACGGTTATGGGCGTCACTTATGTGGCCGTTGCCGCACAACACCCTCTGGCACTTGCAGCCGCTAAAAACAATCCGACGCTGGCCGCATTTTGTGAAAAATGTAAGAACGTAAAATTAGCTGAAGCAGATCTTGCCACTATGGACAAAGAAGGGGTTGATACCGGCCTTAAGGCTATTCACCCTATTACCGGTGAAGAAGTGCCTATCTGGACTGCTAACTTTGTACTGATGGGCTATGGCTCAGGCGCAGTGATGTCGGTACCGGCGCATGATCAACGTGATTATGAATTTGCCAAAGCCTACGGTTTGGATATTAAAGCGGTTATTAAACCTGCCGATAGTGATGTCGATATATCAACGGAAGCTTACACCGAAAAAGGAATCTGCTTTAATTCCGGTGAATTTGACGGCTTGGATTTCACTGCCGCCTTTGATGCGGTAGAAGCTAAGCTGGTCAGTGAAAATAAAGGTAAACGTCAAGTTAACTTCCGCCTGCGCGACTGGGGTGTTTCCCGTCAGCGTTACTGGGGCGCGCCTATTCCTATGCTCAATCTGGAAGATGGTTCTGTGGTACCTGTACCGGAAGATCAGCTGCCGGTTGTGCTGCCTGAAGATGTGCAGATGAATGGCATTACTTCACCTATTAAAGCCGATCCAGAATGGGCAAAAACCACCTATAAGGGTCAACCGGCATTCCACGAAACCGATACCTTTGATACCTTTATGGAATCAAGCTGGTATTACGCGCGTTACTGCTCGCCGCAAAGTGACGATATGATGCTGGATCCGGAAAAAGCCAACTACTGGCTACCTGTTGATCAATACATTGGTGGTATTGAACATGCCATTCTGCATCTTTTATATTCACGCTTTTTCCATAAATTACTGCGTGATGTCGGCCTGGTAAACTGCGATGAGCCATACAAAAAACTACTTACGCAGGGCATGGTACTGGCAGATGCTTATTACTATGAAGATGAAAAAGGCGGCAAGGTTTGGGTTTCACCTAATGACGTGATCACTGAAACAGATGCTAAAGGTAAAGTGATTGCGGCTAAGACTAAAGATGGCCGGGAAGTGATTTATGACGGCATGAGCAAAATGTCCAAGTCTAAAAATAACGGTATTGATCCGCAGCTGATGATCGATAAATACGGCGCAGATAGCGTACGTTTATTTATGATGTTTGCCGCACCGGCTGATCAAACCCTGGAATGGTCTGATTCAGCACTGGAAGGCTCGCTGCGTTTCTTAAAACGTTTATGGAAAGTGGCATTTGAGCATGTATCCTTAGGTGAGGTTGCCGATTTAGACCTTAAAGCACATACCGATGAGCAAAAAACACTGCGTCGTGAACTGCATAAAACCATCGCCAAAGTAAGCGATGATATCGGCCGTCGTCAGACATTCAATACGGCTATTGCCTCGGTTATGGAGTTAATGAATAAGTTGACTAAAGCAGCGACTAAAGCAGAGCAGGATCGCGCCATCCTGCAGGAAGCATTAGTGGCAACGGTGAAACTGCTTGCTCCTATCACGCCGCATATCTGTGCTGAGCTTTATGCCGCCTTAGGTCAATCGGAAGATCTGCTCAATGCGCCTTGGCCAAGTGTGGATCAAAGTGCATTAGTTGAAGATTCAAAACTTATTATTGTCCAGGTTAATGGTAAGCTGCGCAGTAAGTTAACCGTTGCTGCCGATGCACAGCAGGAAGCCGTTGAGAAGCTTGCTCTGGCAGATGAGCACGTCAGCAAATTTACCGATGGCAAGACGATACGTAAGATTATCTACGTACCGGGTAAATTGCTGAATATTGTTGCTAACTAAATTGTGAATACGCAGTACCTCTGTATTCACCTATTATAGTAACAAGTATCAATGTGAGCGCAGCCATTGCGCTCGCATTTTTATCTATATAACTAAAAGGTTTTCTATGCACCTTTCTTTTATCAAAGCTTTTTACTGCAGAGTCGGTTTGATTTTATTAGCACTGCTGCTGGTCAGTGGCTGTGGTTTTCATCTCAAACATAAAGGCGGATTAGCCGATAAATACCCGCAAGTATTCCTGCAGAGTAACAATCCTAACGGCGAATTAGTGCGTTTTCTGAAAATGCGTTTACGGGGTGCCGGTATTAACATTGCGCAGACAGCGACACAGGATGTCACTATCCTGAAGATCGATAGCGTACGCAGCTCATCGCGAACCATCTCGCTGTATGTGACCGCACAAAATGCCGAAGAAGAGTTAAGTTATAATCTTGACTATTCTATTCAAAGCCCGGGCTACCCTGCCAAACATTTTACCTTTAATCTGTATCGTGATTTTCTTGACGATTCCGAGCAGGCATTAGCCAAGTCTCGCGAAGAGGAGCTGCTGGAGCAGGAGATGAACAGTATTGCTGCCGATCATATTATTACCACTATGCTGAGCCTGGAAAATGAAAAAAGCGAGCAGGCCGACACTAATATGGACAACGAGTAATTAACAATGCGCATCTATCCCGAGCAATTGTTACAACACCTCAAGCAGCAGATACCCAGTTGCTGCCTGATTTTTGGTGATGAGGCGCTGCTTTGCCTGGAAGCGCTAGAGCAGATACAACAAGTCGCCAAGTCACAGGGGTATCTGGAAAAAATCAGTTTCAGCCTGGATGGCAAGTTTGAAAGCGATGCAATCTTTAATGAGTTGAACAGCCTCTCGCTATTTTCAGAGAAAAAGATCCTCGAGCTAAGTCTTACCAAAACCACTAAAGAAAATACCGCTTTTATTCGCGAAATCAGCGCGCTGTTAAATCCTGATATTCTCCTGGTTATACAGGGGCCTAAACTCAATACTCAGCAGATGAACAGTGTCTGGTTTAAAAATTTAGAACAGCAAGGGATCTACGTCAGCACTAACCTGCCACCGGCACATCGTTTTCCACAGTGGGTTTTTCAGCGCCTGAAGAGCCTGGAACTGCATGCCGATAAAGAGATCGTCGATTATCTGTGTCTGCATTTTGAGGGCAACTTATTAGCAGCCAAGCAGGAGTTTGAGAAACTTGC
>JBFGZH010000240.1:0-4143 GCA_041586895.1 Psychromonas sp.
CCTACAGAGTATAGTATAGAAAAGCAAAGCCACTTCTTCTTGTCCTGGTCAACCCCAATTGGACACTTTTCTTAACGAACTCTCGTAATCAATCGGTGATAAATCACCGTTCGCTGAATGTAGTCGTTCTAAGATGTAATAACGCATATATTCTTTAACATCATTCTTCATATGTAACCGAGTTGGTTGAGCGATTTTTAGTATCCAATCATGCTTTAAACTACCAAAGAAACGCTCGACAACTGCATAATCCCAACACGTACTTACATCACCCATACTGGCACGCACATTTAGTTTCTTAAGCAAACATCGGTACTGCTTACTCGTCTATTGAGAACCGCGATCACTATGAAAAACCAAACCAGCAGGTGGTTTTTTTAAATGATAAGCTTTAATAAACGCTGTACTGATCAAGTCAGTCGTCATGCGTTTATCAATATGCCAACCAACTATTCTGCGTGAATAAAGATCCATAACAACAGCCAAATACATCCAGACTTCATTTGTCTTTAAATAGGTGATATCACCAGCCCACTGTACCACTACAGATCGCTTATATAATGTTGTAATGCCGGCAGTGCTAAGACATTGACCGCTACATGGGCCTGCAGCTTGAGCGGCGCGGGAGTGACTCGCCCGTAAACCCGGTTTTCAGCGGACTGAACAACATAATAAGAGAGGATAAAAGGCAGGCTTTGGGAGAGATCCTGGCTGAGTCCCTGGACATTAAAATGATTAACCGCGCACTGCAAAGGTGCTTCTGTATTGCTGTTACCTGTAGTTGTGTTTGTAGTGGTCTGTGCTAATGAAGGGAGCGAGTATATTGTTCAGCCCCTGTTCATTGCGTTCAACTTTTAAGTTGAGCTTATCAATTTTAACGGTCTCTACCTGTAATTTTTTTCTGCTCAATCAAAGTCTAACGGGCCTACTATGATTTTTTCTACAGCCAAGTTCTCCTCTTCCTGCTGCTTGTTGGCCAGCTTAATAGCATCAATCTGCAGTATACTCTGCTGCATATTAAACAGCATGGATTGCTCCGCCTGCTTGACTTCATGTTCACCCGAGGCGCTATTTTTGCCTGTTGTAACTGATAAGCATGCTGGAAATTGCTGATGCCGTCCTTGTCTATGACTAATTTATCCTGGGGAAAGATAGCTCAATATCAGCAAAGGTAAAGGCGCCTTCAACAATGGAGCGCAGTTCAAAATCCATATGCTAGCGCTTAAAAGATAACTGCTTTTGTGTCTGCTGATCGGCAATTTTGACATTCTGAATAGTTAAGTTCAAGGCATAGGGGTTGAACTCTACCGCTTTGTTCAATTTTCGCCTGCCAGCCGAGTTGCTGCTTAACCTGTTCAGCTAAGGCGTTATGAATAATATGGGGCAAAAGCAAAAAACCGCCCAGACTGTAAGCTGCCATCAGGGGTAAAGCCCCGAAAAGAGTGTAACGGTAAAACTGCCGGCTGATTAACTTTTGTAAATATTTCACCTTATCCCCTTGTTCTGTAAAGAAAGAAATTTTTGCAGTAGTACGACTGCAAAGAAAAATTATAACTGAGCGGGGCATTATTTATAGCTGTAAAATGGCCTGACAGTTGTGCATAACTGCGTGAAAAATAAATAAAAACCCTATTTGCAAGGTTTTGACTAATTTGTTTATCAAACCTACTCTTTTATTAATCGTGTGCTTTTTGTAAATATTGGCAAAGCGGCTATTAGGATTAGCGGCTCTCAGATAAGGTTTACAGGCAGGCAAAGCGATAGGAGAACAGTGATGGAAAAAAATAAAAACGGGACAAAAAACTCTAATAAGACGCTCCAGGATGAGATCCAAGGGGCGGTAGAGACGCAGTGCGATGTTCGAGATGCGGTGCGGCGCATCACCCTGAAAGCACTGAGCGAAGGTAAGCTGGATAGCGAAGAGATTCGTCAGGTGGCGAGTGCAGTGGTAAAAGGGGCAGGGCTGGGGGCAGAGAGTCACGGCGCGGCAGCTGGAAATGTTTTGAGCAAGGCTGTTTCCGGACTCGATGATGCCTTATCTGCAGTGGCAGAGGCATCCAAGCTGGCGCTGCAGGAAGCCGCGGGGCATATTAATAACTTTAGCAAAGAGGATTTTAAACAGGCAACAGATGATTTGCTGGCCCTGGAGGAGATGTATCTGGATACGCTTAAACAGGTCGGCAAAGAAATGGATGAGACCCTCGCCGCCACGCTGAAGGGTTTGCTCGCGCATGCCCGTCACAGCGGTACCTTAGTCGGCCGGCATGCAAGGGAAATTGTTGAACTATTAACCCGTGATTTGGGCGAAACCTTGAATGAAACCGTGAGCGCAGGTAGCGAGTCAACATTAAAAGTGACGGTTCAGCTTGCGCATGCTGCCGCGGGGTTCCTTGATGGCATTGCCCAAACATTAGACGACAAATTAGAGAAGCCAACGAAGAAATAGGACAAGCCATGCTTTGGGAAACCCTGGGAGCAGCACGTGATATCGGTCGACTTAACGACATTGCATCGATATTGATCCGTTATGGTTTTGGTGATCTGGTACGAAGACTGGGGCTGGCCGGTGTGCTTGAAGGGGCGGGTAAGGTCCTGCATTGGCAACAGGCAACGGAGTTGGCTCGCCTTGAACCGCCTGCGCGGTTTCGCCATGCCCTGGAGGAGATGGGACCAACCTTTATCAAGCTCGGGCAGATCCTCTCTACGCGGGTGGATCTGTTTTCTCCAGAGTGGATTGACGAATTTGAAAAACTACAGGATCAGGCTCCGGCGGTGACATTTGCCGCGATCAGTCAACAATTACAGGAAGATCTTGGCGCTCCGCCACAGCAAGTATTTGCCGAACTGGATCCTGAACCTTTGGCTGCGGCATCAATAGCTCAGGTACATCGAGCCCGTTTGCAGGATGGTACTGTTGTGGTCGTTAAGGTGCGTCGCCCTGATATTCGACCGGTTATGGAAGCGGATTTGCGTTTGCTTGCACGCGTGGCAGAGATCACGGAAGCCGAGTCGGCCGGCTTACGGCGCTTTAAACCACGTGAGATCGTTCGTCAGTTTACCCTGTCTTTGCGCCGTGAACTGGATCTGCTGGCAGAATGTCGTAATGCCGAAAGAGTGGCCGCTAATTTTGCAGAGCATGCAGAGATTGTGATTCCCAAAGTTTACTGGCCATGGTGCAGTGAACGTGTCAATGTGCAGCAATATATTGACGGTATTCCCGGACGCGATCTCGATGCTGTTGAGCAAGCCGGCCTGAATCGCAAGATACTGGCGCAGCAGGGAGCGCAAACAGCCTTAAAGATGATTTTGGAAGATGGCTTTTTTCATGCCGATCCCCACCAGGGCAATATCTTTTATCTGCCTGGAAATCGCATTGCCTTTATTGATTTCGGCATGGTGGGACGCCTTCCGGAACGCCGCAGATATCAAGTTGTCAGCCTTTTACACTGTATGGTCGAGCAGGATGCACCTGGTGTGGTGGATGTGCTGCTGGATTGGGCGCGAGATGCGCCAATAGACACTGAAAGCCTGATTATTGATGTTGAAGCTTTTGTTGATCAATATCATGGGGTGCCTTTAAAGGGCTTTGATTTAGGGGTTATGCTCACTGATCTAACGGCATTGCTGCGCGATCACGCGCTTAACCTGCCATCGGATCTGGTGTTGCTTATTAAGGCGCTGATTACGCTTGAAGGCGTGGCTAGGCAACTGGATCCCGACTTTGATATGGTGGCGCAAGCCTCGCCTTTTTTGCGCCGCGCTATGCTCGCTCGCTATGCCCCTGAGGCATTGGTAAAACGCAGTTGGCAGGCCGTTACCGGCAGTGTGGAGTTGTTAACCGGGTTACCGCAGGACTTACGTCAGCTTTTACGCTCCGCGCGCAGTGGCCGCTTCCAGCTGCATGTCGATGTCACACGGTTGAAAAAATTTGGCAATCAACTGGATCGAGCAGCGAGCCGTATGGCAGTGGGCAATATTATTGCCGCCTTGATTATTGGCTCCTCTATTGTGATGACAGTTAAAGGCGGGCCGACGCTGTTTGGTTTACCTATGCTGGGTACGCTCGGCTTTATCGGTGCAGCCATAGGCGGAATCTGGCTACTATTTTCTATCTGGCGCAGCGGGCGGGGTCGGTAAAAGCTA
>JBFGZH010000241.1:0-4125 GCA_041586895.1 Psychromonas sp.
AGCCCCGAGTTATTTCAATCGTTCATCTTCACTGTGTTTAGGTACTTAGTTATTTTTATGCTGACTTTGTAAAATAACTAAGCATCAACTGCCTGCACCACACCATTCGAATAAACTGTTATGGATGGCACTTTACGCTTAATGATGACAGATTCACCCTTTAAAAAGGCCAGTGGCTATATTGACAATTAAACGGTC
The DNA here is from genome assembly GCA_041586895.1 of Psychromonas sp. Taxonomy (GTDB): domain Bacteria; phylum Pseudomonadota; class Gammaproteobacteria; order Enterobacterales; family Psychromonadaceae; genus Psychromonas. The sequence goes on from JBFGZH010000241.1 coordinate 199, forward strand.
GATAACGCTTTTAAGTGGATTTTAAGATAAGGCATAACGTTCTTTTAAGGCCTTTAAATAACGGCGGCTGACCGGGGCAACGGCGCCATTACAGGTAGTAATTTCAGCCAGCGAATTTTCTAACAGTTTGATCTCACGAATGGCGTTCGGATTAACCAGATACTGGCGGTGACAACGAATCAGACAGGTTTTTTCTTCCAGCACCTTCAAGCTCAATGAGCAACTGCTGCGCTGGTCATTATTAACCGCTTTATCGCAAATAACATGCACGCCGGCATGATCCGAATAGGCCAGCTCAATCTCCTGCGCCTTGAGCAATATAAAGCGGTTATAACCGCTACAGGGGATTAACTCCAACTGTTTTTGCAGAAGCGCCGTGTAATCTTCTTTTATTAACGAGGATTTAAGTCGTTGGATGGTTTTATGCAGACGCACAGGTTCAACGGGCTTTAAAATATAATCAAAGGCATTATCTTCAAACGCCTTAAGCGCATACTCATCATAGGCCGTCACAAAAACTACCTGCGGCATAGTGTCCGGGTCAAGCATGCTGAGCATCTCTAAACCGGTTATTTTCGGCATCTGAATATCCAGAAAAATCACATCCGGTTTTAAACGGTTAACCTTCTGCAAGCCTTCAATGGCGTTACTGCAACAGGCAATAATTTCCACCTGCCCTGTTTCTTGCAATAATGCCGTTAACTCTTCACGGGCGTATAACTCATCATCAATGACTATGGCTTTGAGCATTATTTATCTCACTTTCTTTAACTAAGGGAAACAGTATCTGCGCAGTGGTAGAAACCCCGGGCTCACAACTCATTTGTAAACCATATAACTCGCCAAACCTGTTTTTAATACGTTTATCGACAATCTGTAAACCCAGTCCACCCGTCTTGCCCGGGCAGGAATAGCTACCGGCATTATCGATAACCTGCAGCTTGACCAGGGTCTGCCGGTGCGCTTTGACTAAAGACCCTTTGATGACAATTTTACCGTTGTCCAATAAGCTGGAGGTGCCGTGTTTAATCGCATTTTCAACTAACGGCTGCAGGGTAAAAGTCGGCACAATGACCTCATTAATTTCATCTGCAACCAGAAAATCAACCTGCAGTCGATCGGAAAAACGGGCCAGCTCAATCTCCAGATAAGCATGAGTATGTGCCAGCTCCTCTTTAATGGTCAGCGATTCTATATTACTTTTCAGATTGCGACGGAAAAATTGTGCCAGATGTTGAATCAGCTCACGCGCTTTATCGGGATTGCGGCGGATCACCGCACTGATCGTATTTAAGGCATTAAACAGAAAATGCGGGTTCACCTGAGCCTGCAGCAGGCGTAATTCAGCCTGCGTTAATAACGCCTGCTGCTCAATATACCTTCCGGTCAGTATCTGATTGGATAATAGCTTGGCCAGCCCTTCGCCTAAGGTGCGGTTAATAGAAGAGAACAGCTTTTGTTTCGGCTCATAGAGCTTGATCGTACCTAATACTTTATCTTCCCCGCCGAGCAGAGGAATAACCAACACCGAGCCTAATTTACATTTAGCAGATAACGAGCATTGATAAGCGAGCTGATAACCATCCTCATAAATTATTTCACCGTTTTCAATCGCCTGTTTGGTTTGTTGTGATGAAATCACTGTGCCGGGCAAATGGTGATCATCGCCAATGCCGATAAAGGCCAGGATCTTTTCCCGGTCGGTAATGGCCACTGCACCAACACCCGTTTCCTGATAGATAATCTGTGCTATTTTTTTAGTATTTTCCGGATTAAAGCCGCTGCTGAGAATGCCCACGGAACGCTCGGCAATCTTCAATGCCTTACTGGAAAAAGCCGCCGAGTATTTCTCATAAATGGCTTTTCTATCCTGGATCAGGCTCATAAAAATGGCTCCCCCCAGGGAATTGGCGATGATCATAGGCAAAGCAATGGCTTTTACCAGATGCAGCGCCTGCTCAAAGGGTTGTGCCACCAGCAGGATAATAGACATCTGCATGACTTCAGCAATAATCAAAACAACAAAAACCACGCTCGGCTTGAATATTCTATCCACTAAACCACGGCGCACATAATAGCTATGAATTAAGCCGCCCAGCAGCCCTTCCATCGTCGTGGAAATGGTGCAGGCAAGATCGGTAAATCCGCCCATAGTATAACGATGGATGCCCCCGGTTAAGCCGACGGCAAATCCCACCAGCGGGCCACCCAACAAGCCGCCCATTACAGCACCAATGGCACGCGTATTGGCAATCGCATTTTCAATGGCCAGTCCGAAATAGGTGCCGAGAATACAAAATAAGCTGAACAACACATAACAGGCCAGGCGTTGTGAGAGATGACCGGAAACAGTGGTCAGCGGCATAAAAAGCGGGGTTTTGCTTAACAGGTAGGCGATAACAACATAGACACTCAGCTGCTGCAGTAAAGAAAAAATCAGTTCCATGAAACCTCAATAATTAAAAAGTGACAGTGCTTATTTACAACCAGCGGCGGACGCGCTTTTTATAATCCTGGTATTGCAGACCGAAACGTGATGCCAGGTAAGCCTCTTCGTGAAGAATGACATAGCGTTTAAGCAGCACCAATACCGGCCAAAACAAGACAAAAAACCACAGGCTATTAACAAACAATGCGCAGGCCAGATACAACCCGTTCATGCCTAAGTACATGGGGTTGCGCGAATATTGATAGGGTCCGCGAAAAACTAATTGGCGGCTGGCCTGATAAGGATTGGGCGATGTTTTTGCAAGTAACATCACCACTAACGCCCAGAGCATAAGCAGCAAACTGACAACTGAGAGAGCAACAATGCCCCACCAGAGTCCCCTTCCATCGCTAACAACAGAAACAGGAAAATAAAACTGCAGTAGTGCGGCAACAGCAGCGCCGCCGGCATAGATAAGCGGTGCGGGTATGATCATTTTGCTCACCTTATTAATAGATCCAGGCTGTTAATTTACTGCAAGCGAGGATAAAAAGCTTTACTAAATAGGTGATCAACCGCGCAATGCCGGCCATTGTATATTGGATTTATCGATACTGTGCTTACAACTTACCTCTTCATTGCCGCGATAGTTTCTGCATCCCCAGAACTCGCCATTTCTGCTTTTTCTTAGGATCATCTCCGCACCGCAGTTTTTACACAACGGAACCATATGACTGCAGGCCTCATTCAGGCAGGATTTAAAGCCCGCATAGCGTTTTCTGGTCATCGCACTTTGACAGTGAGGGCACGCCCTTTCTTTATGATCACAAAGCGGAAAGTGAGAGCAGGAATAAAAAGCACCGTGACGTCCGCTGCGAGGCTTCAATGTGCCCGTTTCACAGGCCAGGCAGCTAATCTGCTCGACAAACGACTGGGCAACAGTTATGCCGAACTCATCAAGCTCAATATCATAGCCATCCAGCAGCTCTTTAACAAAACAGCTCGCCTCGCTCATATCAGCAATAATATAGACTCTATCCTTGGCCCGAGTTAAGGCAACATAAAACAAGCGCCGCTCTTCGGCATGTTTAAAGGCTTCCTCTTTCGCCAGTAACGCATCAAGAATAGCCGGCGTCATTTTCTCAGAAGGAAAACCATGCAGCCCCTTTTGCAAGCCGATAATCACCACATAATCGGCTTCTTTACCCTTTGACGCATGAAAGGACTGCGCCTCAATCTGCAGCAATGGATATTGATGATTCAAACGAACCAGCGTGGCTTTGTCGGGCAGCTGAAACCAGAAACGCGCTAATAAATAAACGCTGACCGGTTTACTGACTTTAGCCGCGATAGCCGTCAGCACCGCATCCATGGCGCCGTTCGCCATCTCATTAGGCACATTTTCCCCGTGCGCCTGGCTTGGCTGCGACTCTCTGCGTAATAAAGAAACCGCCGGTGCACTTACCTGGGTAAAGGAGTGAATGGTTTTCTGGATTTGC
>JBFGZH010000242.1:0-4105 GCA_041586895.1 Psychromonas sp.
ACTGTTGCGGCGGGAGCCACAACACGAGCAGGTTTGGGTGGTGTATGATTCATTGATTTCTTCAAAAACAATACCAGCGTGAGCGCTAAAACTCGGCATTCATTTTCGCCAGACACTGCAATAGTACCGCACGTTCATTGTCATCTAAATTAGCCGTGATCTCTTCTGTCAGAGAAAGATGCAGGTCATCATGTTCGCGGTACACCCTTTGTCCGTCATCCGTTAATTCAACCAGAATAGAACGCCGATCTGAGTGGTGCGGGCGACGCTGAATAAATCCGCCATTAACCAGCTTGTCGACCTGCACCGTCAGTGTGCCTGTGGTGATCCCTAAGCGGCTTGCGAGCTCTTTCATGCGCATCGCGCCATGGCTACCCAAGACTTCAATGGTGTGGGTCTGCGCAAGGGAAAAGTGCTTGTCTCTTACTACGGACTGCTCCCAGGAAGAAAGTTTATCGTAAAATTCGATAATGCAGTGGTTGAGCTTTTCAATCTCTTTCATAGGCAAGTTAATCTGTCTCTGTACAGTGATTTACTTCAATAGTCAGGTGGTGGATTTTAGAAAATTTAGCCAGTAATTGCTTGTAATGTTCGATAGGCTTTGGCGCGTGAGTCACTATGGAGATCATGGCCGCATAGTGGTCGGCACTGATTTTCCAAATGTGCAGATCACTGACTTTATTGTCATCTTGCGCTTCTAATGCCGTGATGATGTCATTTTGATACTCAGATTCAATACTGGCGTCGAGCAAAATAGGACTGGTTTGTTGCAGCAGCGCTATTGCCCAGCGTGTAATGATCACTGAACCGACAATCCCCATCACAGCATCGACCCAGCTCCAGCCCCAATATTTTCCGGCCACTAGCGCAAATATTGCCAGCAGTGAGGTCAGCGCATCGGCTAACACGTGGAAATAAGCAGCTTTCAGGTTGTGATCATGGTGATGATCATGATGATGGTGAGAGTGATCGTGACCATGGTGATGGTGAGCATGATCATCTTTAAGCAAAAATACACTGATTATATTAACGCAGAGACCAATCACGGCCACCAGAATCGCCTCATTAAATTGAATCTCCTGCGGTGACATCAGGCGGTGCACAGACTCGCCAAGCATGATCACAGCCACTAAGCCAAGCGCGATGGCACTGCTGAATCCCCCTAGTACACTGGCCTTGCCGGTACCAAAGGTAAAGGATGCGTTGTTGGCATGCTTACGCGCATATTGATAGGCAAAAATAGTGATCAGAAAGGCAACCACATGCGTGCCCATATGCCAGCCATCGGCCAGTAACGCCATAGAGCCGTACATAGTGCCTGCAGCAATCTCTACCACCATAGTAATGACGGTCAGAATAAGCACGTAATAGGCACGCCGTTCACCATGGCTATTATGCTGGCTAAAATCATGGCTATGCTGCCACTTTTGTATATTGTAAGTATGCATTGTACTTCCTTGTTTAGTTTGATTGTCAAATTAAACTTATATTATATATTTTGATTATCAATGTAAATTAATATTTTATTTCTTATAAATGAGCGCAACGGCACTGACGCAGGCAGCACAAAGTTAGGCTGTGAAAGAGGGTAAAGATCAAGCTATCTGGGCTTATAGTTATTTGATCTAAATCAAATTGCCATAATGAGCTAGAATTAGCTTATAGGGTTTCATTAAACGATAATCCATACAACTCCAATAATGAAAGAGGGTTCGATGCAGAAAATCGACCTGGACTGGTGGCGTTTGCTACGATATGCCATCTATTTTTCAGTTTACCTGTTAGTTATGACGGCCTTATTTGTGCTGTGGTTTTCAGAGGGTTTCATTGATGCCTGGCAGAATGCGCAAAGGCTCACTGTATTGCAGGTGAATACGGCACTTTATTTAGCTTTGGCTATTTTTATCTGTGTTAGTTTTGCAGTGCTGCTCGCGCGCTTTTTATTCTATTTTGCTGATATGCTCTACCGCGGTCGAAATCCTGGCGTCTCTGTGATTACCTACAAAACGCTTTTTAATCCTGTTAATTTCCTGTTGTTTCCAAGTCTGCTTAACCACCATGGTCTAGCTTGCCGAGCACGCTGTTTATGCTCACTTATTCTCTTGATACTGGTGTATTTACTGATGCTGTTAATTATCTAATATCAGATAAAATGGTTGGATTGGCAAAGACTTAAAGGTCGGCGGCTATGCTATAAGTTGCACGCTAAAAGCGCCGTTCATCACTGATGCTTATTGATATCGCTTTAATTTATTGAGTGAAACAAGTATGTTATGCGTTTTATGCAAGAGAGCAAAATCATGAGCAAAAATACTTTTTATCAAAGCTTATACAGTCAGGCAGAAGCCCTGCTAAGTGATGAGCCTGACGTTATTGCCAATATGGCCAACCTTAGCGCTTTATTATTTGAGCAGTTGGCCGAGGTAAATTGGGTTGGCTTTTACCGTATGCTCGATAATGAGTTAGTACTGGGGCCATTCCAGGGTAAAGTGGCCTGTATCCGTATTCCTTTAGGTCGTGGCGTTTGCGGCACGGCTGCCAGTGAAAACAGCACGCAACGGATTGCCGATGTGCATGCCTTTGCCGGTCATATCGCCTGTGACGCCAGCAGTAATGCCGAAATCGTTATTCCGGTGACGGTCAATGATGCCGTTATTGCGGTTTTAGATATCGACAGTACGGCTTTTAATCGTTTTGATGAAGAGGATCAGAGCGGTCTGGAAAACATAGTGCGTTTATTGGAAAGAATTATAGCTAAACATGCATAATAAAAGAGTTTGTTAGTCCATATATAAAAAATCCGCCCTTGCGGGCGGATTGAGGATTTCTTATACATAGCCGCTGTTAAGCAGAGGCAAGCTCATCTTCTGCCTGCGACAGCAGGGCAAACTCTTCCTCGGCGTTTGCTGCCACCAGATTTTTACGGCCGACCAAGAAATAGTAAGCCATACCGACCACAAATAACACTAAGGTGAACAGGAATGCACGAACGTCGTAAGCATATACACCTGTCAGGGCAACTAAAGACAACACAAAGGAGATGCCTGAAGTGACAATACCGCCCGGTGTTTTATAAGGACGCTTCAGCTCCGGCTGCTTGATACGCAGTAGAATGTGGCTGCCGGACATCATCGCATAGGATACGGTCGCACCGACCACCGCCATTGACAGGATCAGATCACCTTCGCCGCTTAGCGAAATAATAAAGCCGAGAATACCCGGGTAAACCAATGAACGTACCGGTACTTTACGCTTGCTGGTTAATGACAGTTTCTGCGGTAAATAGCCAGCACGAGACAGTGCGAACACTAAGCGGCTGTAACCGTAAATAATAGAGAAGAAAGAGGCGATTAATCCCGCCAGACCCAATACATTAACCATAGTGGCAACGTTATTGTGACCTGTCATATTCAGTGCATCGACAAGTGGCACCGCACTCTCTCCGGTAACTTGCGCACCGGCAGCACCAGCAACGAGCACAACAACCAAAACCGCAGTACCAAGAAGGAAAATCATCGCTGCAATAATCCCTTTAGGCACATCTTTAGCCGGATTTTTTGCTTCTTCCGCCGCTAGCGGCACCCCTTCGACCGCAAGGAATAACCACATAGCAAATGGCAGTGCCGCCCAAACGCCGTAGTAGCCCATCGGCAGGAACTCAGTGCCATTGATAGCAGGTTCGATATCAAATAAGCGGCTCGCATCAAATTCCGGTAATAAGACCACACCGGTAGCCACGATAGCTAATACCGCAAGGGCACTGATCACCATCATCACCTTCAGCGCTTCACCCGCACCAAAAATATGAATACCGACAAAGGCCAGGTAGAAAACCGCATAGACCATAGGCCCGTCAACGCCGAGCAGCTCATTGACTGCGGAGCCGATAAAAATAACAATCGCCGCAGGTGCGAGTGAATACTCTATTAATACCGCCAGTCCGGTGAGGTAGCCACCAGCAGGTCCCATCGCCTGACGGGCAAAACTGTAACCACCACCCGCGGCAGGGATCGCCGCCGACATTTCCGCGAGAGACAATACCAAGGTTAAGTACATGATCCCCATCAGCACTGCGGCAACCGCAAAGCCACCCCAACCAGCTTGC
>JBFGZH010000243.1:0-4103 GCA_041586895.1 Psychromonas sp.
GCGTTTGAAGTGGTATGCCAAGAAATACGGTAAGCATGTTGTGGATTGCAACGAATCCTATACATCAAAAACCCGCTCTTGGAACGGGACAATTGATGACAAGCTAGGTTCGTCAAAAATAATTCAAGGTGATGGGTTTACCGTTGATCGGGATATCAATGGTTCCCGTAACGTATTGCTTAAACATTTAACAAGGTAGCTTGTACCTTAATCATAACAGCGAATATTGTGTGCGTTGCGATTTAAAGCAAGAGTTTAGCCTTTAACACAACCAATAAAGGCGCTGATTAACGGCTCATTGGCGCGTGTTTTATAGCAGCAGATACCTAAATCAAAGGAGTGTAAAGGCGTGCTGACTGGCAGACGCTGGACGCGATCCCGCACCGGGCTGTTTTCAATCACCACATCCGGCGTGATCCCGACACCACAGCCCAGCGCGACCATGCTAATCAAGGCTTCATGACCTGCGACTTTGGCATAAATAAAAGGTTTGCCTATTTTAAAGTGGCGATACCAGGTATCAAAACGACGCCGCACTGAGCCATGCTCAGGTAAAATAAAAGGAATATTTTTCCAGTCGATATTTGCCTGACTGATCTGCTGGGTGACCACACAGGGTGTTGTCGGGCCGATAAGTGACAGCGGTATTTCCGCAAGTTGAATAAAATGTAAACGGGCAGGAAAGTTATCCGGATAAGCGGTAATGGCAAAATCAACCTGATGCTGTAATACCTGCTCGACAGCCACGGCACTGTCTCCGGTGATCAGTTTAATTTCAACTTTCGGATGTAATAAACGAAAACGCTCTAAAATAGGCGGCAAATGGCTGTAAGCAGCCGTCACTGAGCAGTACAGATTGATCTGCCCTTCCAGTTCGCTTTTACTCTGCTTGACCGCCGCTTTTAATAAATCCCATTGCTCAAGCTGCTGCAGCGCATACTGTTTAAACAGCAGGCCGGCTTCCGTGAGTACCACTGAGCGGTTATCACGGATCAGCAAACACACGCCCAACTCATCTTCGATACGCTGAATACAGCGGCTCAGCGTTGACGGGCTGACATGTTTGGCCTGCGCAGTTTTAGAAAAATGCAGGCTGTTAGATAAGTGCAGAAACAGCTCTAAGGATTTACTGTCCATCAGTGGCAACCGGCAGGTGAGCAGAGCTGCCCCATTCAGTCCATGAACCATCGTAGACGGAGATATTTTCGTATCCGGCCAAAGTCGCCCCTAAGGCTAAAATACAGGCAGTCACACCGGTTCCGCAACTGAAAATAAGGCCATTTTTTTTAGGCGCAATCGCTTCAAAGATCAATGCCAGCTGATAGGCATCCTGCATTTTCTGCTCGCATAAAAGCTGCGTTGACGGTAAATTTTTTGCAGTGGGTATATGACCGGAACGCACGCCCACTCGAGGCTCGGCTTCCAGCCCTAAGAAACGTCCCTTTGGACGCGCGTCAATAATCACCCGCTGCTCATCCTGTGTCGCCAAAAGCACCTCATCGGCATCACAAATCAATTTACTCTGATAGCGCGCAATAAAGTCACCTTTATTGACTGCTTTCACTGCCTCTCCACTTTGCAGCGGCAATGCTTTTGCTTTCCAGGCCGGCAACCCGCCGTCGAGCACAGCCACATTAGCCGCGCCCATGGCTTTTAGCATCCACCATGCCCTGGGGCTGGAAAAAATGCCTAAACTATCATAGACGACGATAATGCTGTTTTGCTTAATCCCCAAGTTTTGCGCATATTGCTGGAAATCCGACTCACTGGGCATCATATGCGGTAAATCACTCTTGGTATCACAAATTTCACGGTCAAAATCGAAAAAAAGCGCACCGGGAATGCGCTCTTTAAGCCATTCTAATTTACCGTCGCGCAGCGCAGAGGGCATAAACCAGCTGGCATCCAAGAGCAGCAGCTGACTATGAGCTATATGCTCATTTAACCAATCAACTGACACGAGCACGCTGGGTAATACTAAAGCAGACATATTGTTTCCTTAAAATAATGAGCCTATGCACTTAGCTCAGGCAAAAGCGTTTTACTTGATATGCTGACATCGCTGCGCATGCTTTTTCATTGTGCAGACAGCATTAGTTTTATCTCAGCGGGACTCAAAGTCCCGTCTCCGAGGGCTGTTTAATCCACCATAGGCATTAAAAATCAACCCCACCCTGTAACGTTGCGTTTTTTGCAACGCCACATTGCCAATATATCATTTTGCGCAATATAAATTATAGGTTATAGTATTTTCGAAATTAAACACTATTGTTATCTATTTAATCCCTATCAACTATTTTTTGGAGTGTCGCTCGATGGCTAACTACTTTAATACTCTACCACTGCGTGAGAAGTTACATCAACTAGGTCAATGTCGTTTTATGGATCGCAACGAATTTCTGGACGGTTGTGAATTCATTAAAGGTTGGAAAATTGTTGTTGTCGGTTGTGGGGCTCAAGGTCTGAACCAGGGCCTTAATATGCGCGACTCTGGTCTGGATATCTCTTATGCACTTCGTGATGCAGCTATCGCTGAAAAACGTCAGTCTTACTTAAATGCAAAAGATAACGGTTTTGTTGTTGATACTTACGAAAACCTTATTCCTAATGCAGATCTTATTCTTAACCTGACGCCTGACAAACAACACACTAATGTTGTTGAAACTATTATGCCGCTTATGAAAGAAGGCGCGACACTTGCTTACTCACACGGTTTCAATATTGTTGAAGAAGGGATGCAGATCCGTGAAGATATCACGGTAATTATGGTTGCACCTAAATGTCCGGGTACTGAAGTACGTGAAGAATACAAGCGTGGTTTCGGTGTACCGACACTGATCGCTGTTCACCCTGAAAATGACCCTAAAGGTCAAGGTCTTGCTATTGCTAAAGCATATGCAAGTGCAACAGGTGGTGACCGTGCCGGCGTATTAATGTCATCTTTCGTTGCTGAAGTTAAATCTGACCTGATGTGTGAGCAGACTATCCTATGTGGTATGTTGCAAACGGGTGCTATCCTGGGTTATGAAAAAATGGTTGCTGACGGTATCGACCCAAGCTACGCAGTTAAACTGATCCAATACGGTTGGGAAACAGTGACTGAAGGTCTGAAATACGGCGGCATCACTAATATGATGGATCGTCTGTCTAACCCGGCTAAAATCAAAGCCTACGATATGTCTTTAGAGCTTAAAGAGATCCTGCGTCCACTATTCAACAAGCATATGGATGACATCATTGAAGGTGAATTCTCTAAAACTATGATGGAAGACTGGGCAAATGGCGATGCGAACCTGCTTAAATGGCGCGCGGCTACTGCTGAAACTGGTTTTGAAAAACAAGCAGCAGGCGATATGGAAATCGATGAGCAGGAATTCTACGATCACGGTATCTTCCTGGTTGCTATGATCAAGGCGGGTGTTGAGCTGGCGTTTGAAGCGATGACAGCATCAGGCATTATCGATGAGTCTGCTTACTACGAGTCTCTACATGAAACACCGCTAATCGCCAACACCATTGCGCGTAAGAAACTTTACGAAATGAACGTGGTTATCTCTGATACAGCAGAATACGGTTGTTACCTGTTCGACCATGCTGCTAAGCCGCTGCTTGCTGATTACGTTAAAGCAATGAGCACAGAAATGCTGGGTAAACCTTTAGCAGTTAAATCTAACTCTGTTGATAACGCTCGTTTAATCGAAGTTAACGAAGCTATCCGTACTCATCCAGTAGAGATCATCGGTAAGAAACTACGTGGTTACATGACTGACATGAAAACTATCGTAGAAGCTTCTGCATAACTAAATAAGCTCTATTTACTAAGCAGATAATAATATGATACAGCCCTGCCTTTTTCAAAGGTGGGGCTTTTTTATATCGCTAAGAAACTACGTTACGATACCCACAAGACGACAGATATGAAAACCAGCGTAGAAGCTTCTGCATAAGTTAACAGCTAACGGCTAACAGCTAACGGCTAACGGCTAACAGCTAACAGCTAACAGCTAACAGCTAACAGCTAACAGCTAACGGCTAACAGCTAACAGCTAACAGCTAACAGCTAACAGCTAACAGCTAACAGCTAACAGCTAACAGCTAACAGC
>JBFGZH010000244.1:0-4100 GCA_041586895.1 Psychromonas sp.
ATCTCCACCCAAACAAGTTATGGATGGAGAATTCCGCAAGGTTCGTTAAATATTTTTCCTTATGGGCAATAAAAAACGCAATTGGATACGGTTTCTCGAGTTCAAAGGTGCTCAGGCAAGCAGATCATTCCACCAGCTCGTTAAACGACTCCAGCTCATCAATGGCTGGCGCCTTAATAAAACTCAACCCTGTAGGCAGATAAGGTAAAATCTGTCGGCTGCTTGGCTGTAATTAAAAAGCCCAGGTGTGAAATGGTATCGGCTTGTAGCAGCGGCGCGTTATTAATAATCCGGCCTCTAAAAGAAGCTTTAAAATCAGCTAAATTGAAACTGAAGGTTTCAAGCCTGCCGGCATGAGTATCGAACTCTACTTTATAGGCAATTTGCTCACCCATTAGCCGACTGCGCATCCTTAATTGATAGCGGTTGCCATCGCCCTTAATGCGAATATTCACCGAGGTTACCTCTTCAGGCAGTGGCGGGATTTTCCTGTAGACACTGGTGAAGCCGCCATTATTTTCGCTGCTAAGGCTGCCTGAAAAAATTAACACCTTATCTGTTTCTTGAACATTACCGACCGACAGGCCTCCCATGACGCTATCATTAATCACTTCCCAGTCACTTTCTGCTGCATCTGCAGCAAAGGTGATAACCTGCTTCTTGTTATTCATATTTTTTATTTCTTCAAAACTAGCTGCAAAACCCGCTGTCGAGATCATAATGACCACTACTGCCGAGAAACAATGGGGTATTAACATTATTTAACCTTTAACTCTGTTACTATTTTATTAATCAGCAACTTAAAGTCATTGAGCGTTGTTTTCTTCTGATAGTCAAATTGAAAACGATTGTGAAAGTATAGGCTCATGGTGAGATCCTTATAGCCAAGGTAACAGGTATAACCATCGAAATCATGCCAGGCAGACAGATCCCCAAAATGAAATTTTCCCTGCCGCTTGGTACCATTTGCAAGTACATAATTAAAGACATAAAGGTAGCGGGAGATATTCATATTAATCACTTTTAATTAAGCCTAGATATAAAAAATTTTTTGCTATCAAGCCTTAATACGAGAATAGCGTTAGAATGGTTCACCATCTCCCAGAAAAATTATTGCCATTAATATACGGCAGAGCGGAGAGCTATCTGAGTAGATAATACTGAATTAGCTATAACAGCGAGGTTTTTTGATGTGTGGTTATTGTGGTGAAATAAGCCTGCTACTGAATATTTTTGAACCAAAAAGCAAAATTGATGATGTGGAATACCACAACAATGTGCTTATCTGTCAGTTGGGTTGCTAACTGGCTCTCATCTTTATAATGTCACCTACACTAGCTGTTTAAATTATCCCCCTGAAAGTTACCATTTAACAACCTTGTATTGTGACCGTGTCACACATCTTTGTTTTGTTTTTCCTTTCTTTCTAAAATTAATTGTTCGATCAGTTGAATTTTTGTTAATCCTAATTCTTTTACCAAAGACTCTAGAGCAAGATATGCCGGCAGAGATATATCTATATCAAGTCGCCGTGTTGTTAGTTTCCTGTTGTGCCGCTTTTTATAGGTTCTTAATGAAGAAGATAGTTTAGTTTTTCCTGATTTAGATAAATGCTTTTCTCTAAACTTAGCTGTTTCTTCAGGTGTTGCAAAAGCGCTAATACCTGCTTCTTCAATTTCTTTTTGTGCAAGATAAAGATCAACAAACGAATCATGTTTAAAATGATCTATTTGTCTTCTAATCCATGCCTCTTGAATATCATAGTGACCATCAAATGCTGTTACTCTTTTAGTCATATTTCCTCCCGTTCACAATATAAGTATAAAAGTTAACGTGACCGTGTCACGAATTTTTATTGGTATTTCTTTATTGCTTAAATGCCGACAGGTTTTAACTTCGTTGTTGAATACTATTTTTAGTATAAAACTGTATGTTGAGCGTCCTTATAACAAAGGCCCAGCAGTCTTCGATACTTTTCCCTTCAGTGCCTAAGGTACGGATAAAAGCTGGACACTCAAATATTTTGACTTAGACTTATTAACAATCAGTATTTGAAAGACTGAGCCATGAAACCTTAGACAACCTAACTGCCAGTTGTACAGTGGTCCTCCGCTGGTGGATGAAACAGCAAGTGGCGAAGGTTACAAACTCAGAGGCAATTTCTGGTTGAGCAGAGGCTTTGAAATAGGTTGATACTGCGCAACATGATTACGATTATTTGAGCCATTATTGGCATGTAAATCCACAAAACTAACACTTATGCAAAGAGAATATATTTTTGTTTACGGCACCCTGCGTAAAAATTCCGGATGTAAAATGCATAACATATTGGCAAAGCATTGCCGGTATTTATCTGAAGGTTATATCCAGGGACGGCTTTATGAGGTCAATGGTTATCCGGGAGTAGTGCAATCCGAGCAACAGAATGAGCGAGTGGTCGGCGAGCTTTACCGAATAACCGAAGCCAATATTGTACTGGCAAAACTCGACCATTACGAAGAGTGCAGCGCTGAGTTTCCCCATCCGCATGAATATACAAGGAAGAAGCTGCCGGTGTTTTTACCAGAAGGCACTACCGTTTCCGCTTGGGTTTACCTTTTTAATCATGATACTACAGCGCTTGAACAAATTACGTGCGGTGACTATTTACGTTTTTTGGAAAATATTAGCTGAGGCCATTAGTCAGTAAGCAGCTAATAAAGAAAACAAGCACCGTAAGCATTACGGCTGGCGCTTTTTTACGGCATAAGGCAGGAAAAATGCTTTACAAAATTATAGGCTCTTTTGGTCCGGAATAGGGTGATCCATGGACTAAGTACATTGCATGGATAAAGTTACCCCAACTCAAAAGCTTTGATTCGGTGGACTCAATATTGCGCCCGGATCTCTTTATACCTAACAGCCAAGAGGACTGGGATAATTGTTTGCAGGAAGATTCTAAGACCAGCTTTATTACCAATATCGACTATGCAAAGAAAGTCTTATTAAAACACCCTAACGCAGCAATAGTCGCTGTCGACATAAATATTCCAGATAACTATATTGCCAGGGAAAACTTGGCAGGATACGACATTATCGCTGGAGGTTATGGCGTCTCCCTACTGACGAACTGGGGCTATGATAAATTCCCGTTTGACAAAGGATACTCTGTATTGATTGCCAAGCGGATGCGCGTGGATCTGGCCGGAAAAAATAACTATAGTCGACAAGGCTGAGTGGAGAGGTTATAAAGATCAGCTATTGTTTGCTTACAATCGCAAGCTTTGAATGAAGGTAAGTTAAATGTCAGATTTAATTTTAGGATCAATAATCACTTGTCCTGAATGCGGACACCAAAAATATGAATTGATGCCCAGCGATTATTGTCAGTGGTTTTATGAATGCGAATCCTGTCATACACTATTGAAACCTTTGCCGGGAGACTGTTGTGTATTTTGCTCTTACGGCACAGTAAAATGTCCTCCAATACAAAAAGGCTGCAGTTGTTGCGGCAAAGCATATTGAGAATATGGCACTATGACAAAAACCATTAAGCAGCATCGTTACCTTGACTGAATTAACCCTCACCCTGATCCGTGGTTTACCTGGTAGCGGCAAAAGCACCTTAGCGAAGCAACATGCCGCTACCCACCTAGAGGCGGATATGTTTTTTGTCGATAACGCTGGCCATTATCATTTTCAACCTGCGTTGCTTAAAAAAGCACATCAGTGGTGTGAGCAGCAATGTGAAGCGTTGCTAAAACAAAAGCAAAGCGTGGTGGTCTCCAACACCTTTGTTAAGCAGTGGGAAATGAAAGCCTATCGCCAATTAGCCAAAAAATACGGCGCCACCTTAATCATTAAAACCTGCACCGGAAAATACCCCAGTATCCATAATGTACCGGCTGCGACTATCAAAAAAATGCAACGCCAATGGCAAGCGTAAAAGCTATTTCCTTTAAATAGTCAACTCTTTGACATGAACACAAAATTTAAAGATGCCTGTTGGATAAATAAACAAAAAATGGCGTAAAACCAAGCGCTTTTACCTGAGTATTTACTTGAGGGTTAACTTTTTATACACTGAGATATAGGGCTGTATATTTAAACAGCTTTTTGTA
>JBFGZH010000245.1:0-4087 GCA_041586895.1 Psychromonas sp.
CCGCAGAGATACGGTGTTTGCCGGAGACTATTACATGCAGGTCGTTAAAGCAGGGCAAACCCTGCGTATTCTCGATATCGAAGGCAACCAGGCCGCCGATACTCTGTTCTACAATGCCAATGATCCAAGTGAACGTTACAGCGCCATGGATACTATCCGCGAACAAGGCAATATCTACCTGAGTGCAGGCAGCCGTTTGTTATCCAATGATGGTAACCTGATGCTTTCGATCACTACCGATACCTGTGGTCGTCACGATACATTAGGCGGTGCATGTGCAACAGAGAGTAATACCGTCCGTTACGCCCTGGATAAAAAATGTATGCATGCATGTCGTGACAGCTGGTTATTAGCCGTTGCTGAGAATCCGCAATTCGGTTTGGATAAGCGCGATATTACCCACAACATTAATTTCTTTATGAATGTGCCCGTGACCGAAGAGGGCGGCTTGACTTTTGCTGATGGTATTAGTGGTGCAGGGAAGTATGTGGAACTCAAAGCAGCGATGGATGTGATTGTTTTACTGTCAAACTGCCCGCAGCTTAATAACCCATGCAATGCCTATAACCCGACAGCGGTGGAAATGCTTGTCTGGGATTAGTCACTAAATCTGCGCTCAGCTTTCTGCTGATTGCAAAATGAGAAACAGGGACGACCCTGTTAACACTCTCTGTTTTACCTCGGGACGACCCGATCTTTAGGGTATCAGTTATGTTCACTAAAATATTAATTGCCAACCGTGGCGCAATTGCCTGTCGTATTATCAGAACATTATCCGCTATGGGCATTCAAAGCGTATCAATTTACAGCAGTGCAGATGCAGACAGTCTGCATGTCAGTCAGGCCGACCAAGCTTTTTGTCTTGGCGAAGGCGGAGCCAAGCAAACCTACCTGGATATCGATAAAGTAATAGCAATTGCTAAACAGTGTGGCGCTCAGGCTATCCATCCTGGCTATGGTTTTTTAAGTGAAAATGTCGATTTCGTTGCGGCCTGTGAAAAAGCGGGGCTCGTCTTTTTAGGGCCGACTGCAGAGCAGATGCTGCAGTTTGGTTTGAAACACCGTGCACGTGATCTCGCTGAACAGGCGAATGTGCCGTTATTGCCGGGTAGCGGGTTATTAAGCGATTTAGATGAAGCATTAAGCTGTGCGGAGCAGATTGGTTATCCGGTGATGCTGAAAAGTACTGCCGGTGGCGGCGGTATCGGCATGCAGCGCTGTAATAATGCCGAGCAATTAAGCAAGGCCTATGACTCGGTAAAGCGTCTTAGTGAAAATAACTTCAGTAACAGTGATCTTTTTTTAGAGAAATTTATTGAGCAGGCGCGTCATATCGAGGTGCAGATATTTGCCGATGGCCAGGGGCAGGCGATTGCTCTAGGTGAACGTGACTGCTCTGCACAACGCCGTAATCAGAAAGTAATTGAAGAGTGTCCGGCACCTCATTTAAGTGATTCTTTAAGAAAGCAGCTGCATAGTACCGCAACACGTTTAGCGGCATCGGTAAGCTACCGCAGTGCCGGAACGGTGGAATTTGTTTTTGATCAGCAGACTCAGGAGTTTTATTTTCTTGAAGTTAATACGCGATTACAGGTTGAACATGGCGTAACCGAGCTGGTTTATCAGGTCGACTTAGTTGAGTGGATGATCGCCCTGGGCGCCGCTGAATTAGCGCCGTTAGCAGAGCTTGAGCAGCAACTGCAGGCTAACGGTCATGCTATTGAGGTACGGGTGTATGCCGAAGATGTCAATAAAGATTTTCAGCCCTGTGCCGGGCTGATCAGCCATATCGACTGGCCTACAGAAGTTGTCAATGGTCAGCTGCGCATCGATCATTGGCTGGAAAGTGGTTGTCAAGTCTCACCTTTCTTTGATCCTATGCTTGCTAAGGTAATCTGTCATAGTGACAGTCGCTCCCAGGCGCTTAAGGGGCTGCAACAGGCGCTGAGTGAAAGTGAAATATATGGTATTGAAAGTAATAAAAGTTATCTACAGCAGCTGTTAGGTAGTGAGATTGTACAAAGCGGTAAGCTGTTAACTAAAAGTCTTAACCAGTTTAAGTACCTTCCCTGCTCAATAGATGTGTTAACGGGTGGTACGCAGACCACCATCCAAGATTATCCCGGCCGTCAAGGTTATTGGGATATCGGCGTGCCGCCATCAGGGCCGATGGACAGTGTCAGCTTTAGACTGGGCAATAGTTTATTAGGTAACAACGAGCGTGATGCCGGGCTGGAAATCACAGTGAGTGGTCCGATGCTGCGTTTTAACAGTGCCACCCGTATTGTCTTAACGGGGGCTGTAATCGATGCCCGCTTAGATGAGCAGCCAATTGCTCATGGCCAGGTGATTGAGGTGAAAGCCGGTCAGCAATTGTCGCTTGGCCATATTCACGGGGCAGGTGCACGCAGTTATCTGGCAGTACAGGGCGGCATACAGTGTCCTGAATATTTAGGCAGCCGCTCGACCTTTACCCTTGGACAGTTTGGCGGACATGCCGGACGGGCAATACGCAGCGGTGATGTACTGCATATCAATGAGCTTGCTGCTGTCGTTGCTGACAAGCCATCTGCAACAGCGCAGCTTCCGGAAATTGCTGAGCAATGGACAATCCGGGTTATCTATGGGCCGCATGGCGCCCCAGATTTCTTTCAGGAAGAAGATATTGAAGAATTTTTTGCCGCCACCTGGAAGGTACACTTTAACTCCAGCCGTACCGGGGTGCGCTTAATCGGCCCGAAACCCAAATGGGCCCGCAGCGATGGTGGGGAAGCGGGGTTACATCCTTCCAATATACACGATAACGCCTATGCGGTCGGTACTATTGATTTTACCGGTGATATGCCGGTTATTTTAGGTCCGGATGGACCCAGTTTAGGCGGTTTTGTTTGTCCGGCAACCATTATTAAAGCGGATCTGTGGAAGGTGGGGCAACTTAAAGCAGGAGCGCAAATTCGTTTTCAGCCGGTTTCAATCAAAGAGGCACAGCAGCTCGAAAGAGAGCAGATTAGCCAGATAAGCCAGGGTAAATTTATCGAACTCGATGCGCAACCTGTATTACCAAGCTCAGCCATTATTAAAGAGATTGATAAAAGTGTTTTTGGAGAAAAGGTCGTTTACCGTGCCAGTGGTGAAGATTATCTGCTGGTGGAATATGGAAAGCAGGTGCTGGATGTTGCACTACGTTTCCGTGTGCATGCCCTGATGCTGCAGCTGCAGAAGATGGAAATAACAGGTATCGCCGAGCTGACCCCGGGTATCCGCTCTCTGCAGATCCATTATGATAACCTGCTGCTGCCTCAGGAAGAGTTATTAATGTTACTGGCAGAAGCCGAATTTGCGTTAGGGGATATCAGCCAGCTTTCAGTACCATCACGGATCGTGCACATTCCGCTTTCCTGGGATGATGATGCAACCCGCCTGGCGATTAAAAAATATGATGAAGTGGTGCGTAAGAATGCGCCCTGGTGTCCGGATAATATCGAGTTTATCCGTCGTATCAATGGCCTGCAGTCCGTTGATCAGGTTAAAGAGATCGTCTTTAACGCCAGTTATCTGGTGATGGGTTTAGGTGATGTATACCTTGGCGCGCCAGTGGCTACCCCCTTGGATCCGCGTCATCGTCTGGTGACTACTAAATATAATCCGGCGCGCACCTGGACACCGGAAAATGCCGTGGGTATAGGAGGCGCTTATCTTTGTGTTTACGGCATGGAAGGGCCGGGTGGTTATCAGTTTGTTGGTCGTACCCTGCAGATGTGGAATCGTTATCGTCAGACCCAAGAGTTCAGTAAACCGTGGTTACTACGTTTCTTTGATCAAATACGTTTTTATCCGGTAAGCAGTGAAGAGCTGACCCAGATCCGTCACGACTTCCCGCGTGGAGATTACCCGCTCAAGATTGAAGAGACGAGTTTCTGCTTAGCGGATTATCAGCAGCAGCTTATTGATAACCAGGAAACGATTATTGAGTTTAAAGAAAATCAGCAGAAAGCCTTTGAAGCTGAGCGGCAGCGCTGGCAGGAAAGCGGCCAGGCTAATTTCACTGCCGAGGAGTTGACAGCGGTTGAAACCGGTATTAGCGAGC
>JBFGZH010000246.1:0-4085 GCA_041586895.1 Psychromonas sp.
CAATAGTGATTTTTTGGCGATTGCCGCGCTCGATAGAGCGGCCTGGCAGAGCAATCAGCATGCCGAATTTATACCTGATGGCGAGCATGCCTGGCGCATCTGGTGCGAGCATAGCGTTATGTACACGGCAAGGTGCGAAGAAAAAATAGTGGGGGCCATATTAGCCTTCCCCTGTGAAAATGGTGTTTATTGTCTACATAAAGTCATGGTTGCTCAGGCGCATCGCGGTAAAGGCATTGCCGGCTTGCTTTTTCAAGCTATTTTTAATGCCCTTGACGCGAAAAAAGTCGATTCATTTTTAACCGTGGATCCGCTCAATAAGATTGCGATTTCACTCTATAAAAAACTGGGCTATCAGATTAAAGAGCTTGCTGCCGGTTATTACCGTAGCCACGAAGACCGCTACCTGATGGTTAGAAAATCTGCCGATAACCCATTAACTGGCAAATAAAACGAACAAGATTAGTGTCGAATACTTTTTGGGGCCTATATGCAAAAAAACAAAGTACTGGTGCTTTATGCACATCCGTCACAGCACCGCTCTGAGGTAAATCAACCTCTGTTTCAGGCGGCGCGGCAAATTGATGGCGTGACAACTGTGGACCTTTACGGGGAATATCCGACCTTCAATATCAATATTGTTAAGGAG
Organism: Psychromonas sp.; assembly: GCA_041586895.1. Lineage (GTDB taxonomy): Bacteria > Pseudomonadota > Gammaproteobacteria > Enterobacterales > Psychromonadaceae > Psychromonas. Next base: position 650 of record JBFGZH010000246.1, read on the forward strand.
CAACAGCAACTACGGGAGCATAATGTGGTGATTTTTCTGTTTCCGCTGTTCTGGTATTCGACACCGGCTATTTTAAAGGAGTGGCAGGATCTGGTTTTGGAATATGGTTTTGCCTATGGTGACGGCGCTGACGCATTAACAGATAAGGTGTTTTTATGTGCATTGTCAGCGGGAGGCAAAGAAGAAGCCTATCAGACCAATGGTTACCTGCACTTTCCGATCAAAAAGTTGCTGCGTCCCCTGGAGCAGATGGCGACCCTGAGCGGCATGCAGTATCTTGCACCTTTTGTGCTTTTCGGCTCAAGAACCGCGGTTGAAGAAAACCGTTTAGCAAAGCATATCAGGCAATGGCAACTGCTGCTGAACGCGCTGGTGCACGGCAATATTGATATTCCCGCTGCACAACAGGTTGATAAGCTTAATGAATATCTTGATCGTCTGGAGGAAAGCGCATGACGGATATTTTTCTGCAGGCATTTATTTATTTAGCCGCTGCTGTTATTGCTGTACCTATTGCCACCAAACTGGGACTCGGCTCGGTTTTGGGTTATCTATTTGCAGGGGTGATCATTGGTCCTGTGATAGGTCTGGTGGGTGAAGAGACGACCGCCATTCAGCATTTTGCTGAGTTTGGTGTGGTTATGATGCTCTTTCTGGTGGGACTTGAGCTGGAGCCTAATAAGCTTTGGGCGATGCGCAACCGCCTGCTCGGGCTTGGCGGGCTACAGGTCGCTGTGACCACCGCAGTGGTGATGGCCTTCGCTATGCTCTTCGAACAGCCATGGACGATCGCCCTGACGATCGGCTTGATCTTTTCCCTCGCATCAACCGCGATTGTATTGCAGACCTTTAATGAAAAAGGCCTGAGCAAGACGGCAGGGGCGCAAAATGCCTTTTCAGTGCTGCTCTTTCAGGATATTGCCGTTATTCCCATGCTGGCATTTATTCCCTTGCTGGCACTTCCTGAGCTGCAGGCACAGGCAAGCACACTGGCGGCAACGGCTGACCATCATGAGCAGTTAAGTCTGGTCGCCGGGCTGCCGGGGTGGGCATATGGGCTGGTGATTATTGTCTCGATTGCCGCGGTTGCAGTCGGCGGGCATTTCTTAAGCCGACCTCTGTTCCGTTTTGTGGCTAATTCCGGCCATCGCGAGATATTTACTGCGACAGCCTTAATGCTGGTGATCGGTATCGCGGCATTGATGAGCCTGGTCGGTTTATCACCGGCATTGGGGACCTTCCTTGCCGGTGTGGTATTGGCCAACAGTGAATTTCGTCATGAGCTGGAATCCAATATCGATCCCTTTAAAGGGCTGCTGCTTGGGCTGTTTTTTATTACCGTAGGAGCAGGGATTAACTTTGCTGTGCTCTTTGATGAGTTTCTATTAATCAGCACGTTAACGCTTGCCGTTATTGCACTAAAAGCGGCGGTACTTTATCTGCTGGCGCTGATTTTTAGAGTAAAAGGCAGTGATCGCTGGTTACTGACACTCAGCCTTGCTCAGGCCGGGGAGTTTGGTTTTGTGCTGCTGGGCTTTTCCCTGCAAAGCCATGTACTTCCCGCGGAGATGACGCAAAAGCTGCTGTTAGTCGTTGCGCTGTCGATGTTTTTAACGCCGGGACTGTTTATTTTCTTTGATAAGGTGATACAGCCGCGCTTTGCTAAGCAGGCAAATGATAGAGAGCAGGATACTGTCGATGAGACCGGTACTGTGATTATTGCCGGCATCGGACGTGTCGGGCAGATCATTAATCGTACTCTGATGGCTAACGGGATAAAAACCGTGGTCCTGGATTATCAGACCAATCAGGTCGATGCCATGCGTAAGATAGGCACAAAAGCCTATTTTGGTGATGCGAGGCGGCCGGAGCTACTGCACACAGCCGGTATCGAACACGCGGCGGCTTTTGTGGTGGCCATTGACAGTCGTGAATGCAGTGTCGATCTGGTTAAATATGTGCGTCACTGCTATCCCAATATCAAGATTGTTGCCCGTGCCTTTGATCGCGGCCATGGCTACCTGCTGCGCCAGGCGGGTGCCGACGCTATCGAATCTGAAACCTATCATTCCGCCCTTGAACTGGGCGTGCACGCTATGAAGGCATTAGGCCATCATCCCTTTTTTGTTGAGCAGCAGAAAGCGGCTTATAAACATGTCGAAGAGCAGCAATCTGATCTTCTTTATCAGGCCTGGTGCGATGACTCTGAAGGTGAGCGCTTTGATAATAACTACATTAAACTGTTTCTGCAGATGGAAGAGCATATTGCTGATGCGATGGGCAAAGATAAGCGCGGCGTGCACTCCCTTTCGGAGCGCGAGTGGACGCCACCCCCTAAAGGCTATGTTGAGGATATGCAGTAGTTACGGGAATTAATTGGCTGTCGGCGGTGAAAAGTACGCATCTGCTATCGGAGGATAAATGAATTTTCTACAATATTACGCGATTGACTGGCTTGCTATGGTGCTGACTTTCTGGGCTATCTGGCAAATCGGAGATAAAAGGAAAATGGGCTTTATCACAATGATTTTCGGCAATGCCTGCTGGATCCTGGTGGGCTATTTAACAGCAAGTGCCGGGCTGGTGATTGCCAATATGCTTTTTATCGCCATGAATCTACGCGCCATTATTAAGTGGTCAAAGTCCAAGCCGGAAAGGACGGATAAAAAATAAACACCCGGCAGTGCCGTGGATTAAAAAATGCATTAGGTTGTTTGTTTCGTTAAACTGATGGCTTTTAAAATTATTGCGCTGTTCGCTTAGCTTTCAAGGAAAAATCTGTAATGGATAATAAACCACTCTATGCTTGGATAGAAAAACACCAAAAACACATGCAGCTGGCTATGTTTCCTATCCTGTTGCTACTTATAGTCGCTGTTTATAAGCTGGTCTATCTGACTGGCGGTGTTAAATATGTTTACCTGCAGGCGATGTATATTCCGATTTTATTGTCCGGCATTGTCTTTGGTATGCGCGGCGGCATCATTGTCGGTCTGCTTGCCGGGCTGGTATTAGGGCCAATGATGCCGCTTGAGGTCAGCACGGGTGAACCACAAGATCTCTTTAGTTGGCTGTACCGCAGCGGTTTTTTTATCCTGATGGGGTTTCTCTGCGGTGTGGCCAGTGATAGCGTCAGATGTTATCTTCGCCATATTAAATGGCTGTCACATCATGATCTTTCCTCCGGGTTGCCTAATCGCAGTGCATTGTTTGCACAGGTAAAGGAAGTATTAACGGAGCAGGATGAGCAATCAGAAGCTTATGTGCTGGCTGTTATCTCGATTGAAAATGAAAAGGAACTATTATCGACATTCGGCGTGAGTGTCCTTGATAGCGCCGTAACGCAATTAGTGACCCGTTTGCAGCAAAAAGAAGCGCAGATAGTATCGATCTATCGTATCAATACAATGCGCCTGTGTGTGTTAATCCGCTGTGC
>JBFGZH010000247.1:0-4059 GCA_041586895.1 Psychromonas sp.
ACTGCTTCACGCGGCTATTTTGGATGCAGGAATTTCTATGCAACCCTGTTATTTGGCCAATCGTTATATCAATGAGGGTATGCTAAGTGCCGTACTACCGGATTGGAAACCGAACGATTTAAAAATTTATGTGTTGTACTCATCTAGAAAGCATCTTTCTCCGCCTGTCAGGGCATTAATTGATTATTTGGATGAATATTTTCGGCAGCATCCTTGGTAAATAGAAAAGTGAGCACAATGAGTGCATGCCTTCCTAATAGTATGTATTACTAAGCAGGCAATAGTGATGGTTATAAATGGGAGTTTTTAAGCGTTCCAGCTACGCTTGCAAACGGGAAAAAGCGAGCGTTAGGATTTTTACTAACAAAGGTAATATTGAGAACAAATAGCCTTAGTTCATTACTCTAAAATTGGTTCATTCCGGATGCCGATAGCTCAATACATTAATCACGATCGCTTTTTTGTTTGTCTGTAGGTCTCTGTACAATCTAACTATTCTGGTTTAATGCTCAATAGGCACTGTTGGTCAGCTTTTTTAACTTCAATTTGCTTATAGCTTTTGATGCAATCAACATTAAAGAGCATTTCCGGTTCCGCATGACTTAATATTCCAATCGTTTTACTTTGTGCGCTTAACCCCGATGCAATACCTGCCGGCGCATCCTCAAAAACGATACACTCCTCCGGTGCTATCCCGATTTGACTTGCCCCCAGAAGATAAGGCTCCGGATCCGGTTTGCCCTTAGTGATCTGCTCAGCAGTGATCAATATATCTGGCATGGGGATATTACCGGCCTTCATACGTGCCGTCGCAACCGACATTGTCCCTGATGTTACAATCGCCCAGGGAACGTTGAGTTCATCTAAGTTTTGTAAAAATGGGATAGCACCATCGATAGCTATTGTTCCTTCTGTACCGTTTGTTTCGCGATCTTTTAATCAGGCAATCTCTTCTTCTATCACCGCTTGACCTTTAGCTGCTAATAACTCATTTACCGACTCACTAGCGGGTGAGTTCAAGGCGAAAGTTGCCGTCTTTCGAGCGGTTAACTTCGTTATCCCTCTATCGGTGAATTAAATTAAAGACTTTAATTCATTAATGGTTGTTCCCTTTACAAAACTTTTAACGCAGAAATCGCTTGCTTTAACCTGTAGGATTGATCAGTTACTTAGTGGAATTGGTATAACCACTAAATAACTATCATATGTTCAGTTAATCGCGTTTTCTACCTATCCGAGTTATGCACTTGTTTTTTAAGTCTAAGTAACACGGGTATATCATCAGATAGTGTTTTTATTTGCTGTGTTCTCAGCCAAAATATTGGATAATATGGCAATAATATATTATTGATGGAGAAAATGTGATGGGTAAAAAAATGACCATGGCGGAGATTTCAAAACGACTTGGGATCTCAACAATGACCGTGTCACGTTACTTTAATGGCGGTTATGTCTCGGCTGAGAATCGCCTTAACATTGATGCTATCGTCAAAGAAAGTCATTATACCCCTAATATATTTGCTCGCTCAATTCGTAGCCAATCTAATATTATTGGTTTCGTTGCCCCTCGAATTGAATCATATACAACGAGTTTAGTGATTAAAGGGGCACTGGCTGCGGCGAATGAATCACAAGTCCGAATGCTGTTTCATGCCACAGGGTTTAACCATGAGTCAGAATGCCAAGCCGTTAGAGAGTTTAATGGCTTAAATGCATTGGGCACTATTATTATTGCTTCAAAGCACAGTGTCGAAGAGCCTTTTTATCAAACCTTAGATAATGTGCTATTTATTGGTAAAAACACACCCCATCATTGCTGTTTATATTACCCTGAACAGGCCGCGATTAAAGCGTTAGTCTCACAAACCATCACTCAGTTAAAACAGCAGCAGGCACCGCTCGCAGCCGTACATTATATTTATGATGAACGCATGCTATCAAGCCGTACTAAATTGATGCAAGCAACCATTACTGACACGATACCAGAGCTGAATTTTTCGTTGCAAGCATTGGCTGATTCGGAGCAAAAAATCGGATACCAAGAAATTCAATTACAGCCCAATAATGTCTATTTTTGTGCCACCGATAATATTGCCATTCGTTTATATCGCCGCGCCAAAGAACAGCAATTAAAAATTGGTCATAACCTGTGGATTGTAGGCATAGGGGATTATGACTACAGTGATTTATTAGTACCAAGTCTTAGTACAGTTGCTTTTAATTATTATCAAGTGGGCTACCAAGCCGTTAAAAAATTGATTAAGCGTGATTTCAGTTCAGCTGAAGGCCAATTCGATATAAAAATCAGAGAAAGCTCACAGTTTATTTAAAAACGTATTGCATCTAATCAAATTCAATCCCACTATATGTGTTAACGATAACACATGCAAGGTTGAATAGATGAAACACACCAATAATATGCACTTAAAACCACTTGCGTGGTGGAAAAAAGCGACTGCTTACCAAATTTATCCCCGTAGTTTTTATGATACAAACCAAGATGGTATTGGTGATATTGAGGGAATCATTGCCAAGCTGGATTACCTTGCTGATTTGGGTATTGATTTATTATGGATTTGTCCATTTTATGAATCACCGAATGATGATAACGGTTACGATATTAGTGACTATCAAGCAATTCATCCTGACTTTGGAACCCTTGAGGATGTCGACCGATTAATCAGTGCCGCTCATGATCGTGGCATTCGTATTATTATGGATTTAGTGATCAACCACACTAGCGATGAGCATCCATGGTTCATTGAATCTCGTAAAAGTAAAGATAGTCCTAAACGTGATTGGTATATTTGGCGTGATGGTTGTGAGCCTACAGCTGAAAAGCCGACTCGCGATCCAAATAACTGGGAAAGTATTTTTCATGGTAGTGCATGGGAGTATGATGCCAAAACTGCGCAATATTACCTGCACCTATTTTCTAAAAAGCAGCCCGATCTTAATTGGGAAAACCCTGAAGTTAAGCAAGCATTATTTAACATGATTCATTGGTGGTTGGCTCGTGGTATTGATGGTTTCCGTGTGGATGCTATTAGCCATATTCAGAAACAAGCTGGTTTACCCTCTTTACCCAATCCAAAGGGTGAAAATTATGTTTCTTCATTTGACTATCACATGAATGTTGAAGGTATTGATAAGCCTCTCTATGAGCTAAGAGATCAGGCGTTTTCACCCTTTGATATTGTTACCGTTGGAGAGGCAAACGGGGTCGCTGCAGAAAACGCATTAACTTGGGTTGCCGAAGCCAACGAACATGAGCAAGGCGGTGTTTTTAATATGATTTTTCAGTTTGAACACATGAAATTATGGTCGGAAGAACAAAGTCGCGAGCGTTTTGATTTAGTGGGATTTAAACAAATTTTATCGCGTTGGCAAGATGCATTAGAAGGCAAAGGCTGGAACGCTCTGTATTTAGAGAATCACGATCAAGCCCGTAGTATTGATACCTTTGCTCATCCTGATTATTGGTATGGCAGTGCTACCGCTTTAGCAAGTTGTTACTTTTTGATGAAAGGCACCCCGTTTATTTATCAGGGACAAGAGATCGGCACGGTAAATCGTCAGTTTACTTCTCTTAACGACTTTAATGATGTGTCTGCTAGAAATTTAATTCAAAAGTTAGCGCAACAAGGGCACAGCGACGAAAATATCTTGGCGTTGTTAAATCAAGTATCCCGTGACCATAGTCGTTTACCAATGCAATGGAATGACCACGCTTTTGCTGGTTTTTCTGAGGTGCAACCTTGGTTTTCTGCTAATCAACAGTACGCAGATATCAATGTTGAGCAACAACAGCAAGATCCAAACTCGATTTTGAATTTTTATAAGCAGTTGATTGCTCTGCGTAAATCAAATGAAAGTTTGGTGGTTGGTCGTTATCAATTGCTGCTGCCTGACGATCCTAATATCTATGCTTATCAACGCATTGCTCAAGATATGACATGGACCATTATTACCAATTTAAATGCACAAGAGAGCATCGTTAATATCGACAGTGCACAATTAGGTGAGTTAATGCTTGATAACCAAACTATCAATAATGAA
>JBFGZH010000248.1:0-4052 GCA_041586895.1 Psychromonas sp.
ATTCAAAATTAAATGGGAATGTCATGAAAAACAGAATACTTATTTATTAACAAACACACTGGAGAGAATCAGCGATGATTTCAGATCCCCATTAGGTTAATGAGGATCTGAACGCAGGAGGGCTATTACAACATTATAAAAGGTTGTATTTTTTGCAACGTGCTTTCACCAATCCCCTTGACCTTAATTAAATCCTCTAAATGAGCAAAGTCGCCATGCTCATTGCGGTAATCAATAATCGTCTGTGCTTTTTTCACACCGATTCCTTTGATGGTTGCCAGCTGCTCATTGCTTGCTGTATTGATATTTATCTTTTCTGCCACTTTCACTGCTGCAGCTGATGGCTGCATATTGGTCTCTGCGGCAAAAGTCTGCGCAGAAAACGGCAAGACGAATAGTGATGCAATAAGTAATAAACGGGATGTGAATTTATTAAACATTTTTATGCTCCTTGTTAAAATGATCAAACCTAATATTTGTATTCAAACCATCTGTAATAACCCAAGTTAGATAGCAGGATTTAATTTAGCCTTATTTTTTATTTGATCAACAAAAAATCACATAAACATACAAAATCAGACTTGTAAAAGTAGAAAAATAAACGCCAGATCTCATTGTGCTGACAAATATTTCTAAATTTACGCTCGTCGCTTTAGACTCTTACTTCAAAAGTACGCTGCCGAGCCGTGAGCTAACTGTTCGCCATTCTGAGTTCAACAGTAAAGACTGTCGCAATATTTATTCGCTTCATCACTTGCTTTTCGGTATCCTGCAAAGTGATAGAAAGAACAGATAGGGAGATAAAATGAGCAAACAATGGTTCGTTGTTTACTGTAAAAGCCGAGAAGAGTTACGCGCGCAACAAAATTTAGAAAATCAGGGAATCCATTCTTTTTTTCCAAAAATTCGCCGCCAAAAAATAGTTCGCGGCAAAAAAACCACTGTTGAAGAAGCCCTGTTTCCAAGCTACCTGTTTGTTTTCGTTGATCCTGAAGACAGTAATTTTCCGCGCATTCGTTCTACCCGTGGTATTAATAGTTTTGTTCGCTTCGGCAATAAGACGGCCACTGTTCCGGGCACCCTGATAAAAGAGCTTGAGAATGCTTGTCACTGCCTCAATGATCTGGAAGTTGATAGCAAATCCCTGTTTAAAAGTGGTGATAAGGTCGAGATTTTAAGCGGCTCTTTTCAGGGCTTAACGGCTATTTTTGCTGAGCAGGATGGTTTAAACCGCTCTATGCTACTGCTCAAGGTGCTTAATCAGGAAAACAAAGTGTCTTTCTCTAATAAAGATATTAGAAAATTGGAAAGTTAAGTTATGTTCACCTTACACCACTTTCAAAATTTACGCGCGGCGCAGGCTTTTTCTGATTATTTGAATGCCATCAATATTAAAAACCGCATTGAGCAGGATGAGTTTACTTATCAAATCTTAGTCGAGCAAGACGCTCAGCAGAATGTGGCAGAAAAAGAGCTGGAGCAGTTTCTCCTGCACCCCAATGATAGTAAATATCTTTCGGCCAGCTGGCAAACAGGCTCGACAACAGAAAACAGTCAGCCTGGCGCCTATCTGGATTCTAATTTGATGGCTAATTTTATCGCCCGCGGCGGTTTTATCAGTCATAGTGTTTTCTTAATCTGCGTGTTGATTTATGCGCTGCTAAGTTTCGGCTTTTTTGCTCCTGTTATCTCGATTTTTTCATTTTTTACCACACAACCTTTTGATTATTCGCAAAGCTGGCGTTTTATTACGCCGGCCTTTCTTCATTTTAGTGTCCTGCATATTGCCTTTAACCTGCTCTGGTGGTGGGAGCTGGCTGGCGTTGTCGAAAAACAGCAGGGCAAGCTGCGCTTAATACTGCTTTTTCTGTTTACCGCCATTACCTCCAATCTGGCACAATTTTATTTAGTCGGCCCCTACTTTGGCGGATTAAGCGGTGTGGTTTACGGCCTGGTGGGCTATTGCTGGTTATTCGGGATCTTAAATAAAAACAGCAGAGTTAATCTGCCTCACTCCTATTTTTTATTTTTACTGGCTTGGCTAGTGCTAGGTTTTATTAATATATTACCCGTTAATGTTGCCAATTATGCGCATTTAGTGGGATTACTGGCAGGTCTGCTGTTAGCGGCCATCAGTTCAAAATTGAATTTTTAACTTACAATATTTAAAGGTAGGTATGCGCAATCATCTGTCGCCGATCAGCTTATCGGCACCCTGGAATTTACCACCCCCAGACCAGCCATGCTCGAAAAAAGTACGTTCATGGCTTTATGACCAGAGTTCACTAACACAAAAATTAGAGGCCCTATGTCAGGATTTTAATGTTCAGGTCAGGCAGCAAATAACGCTCAGCTCAAGCAGCCCTTTTCTTTCCGGCTATTTTCGCAAGGAGGCGCAGGTGTTATTACGTGAAGTGTTTTTATATTGTGACGGAACCCCAGTGATCTTTGCGCAAACAGAAATCCCGTTCACTACCCTGACCGAGCAGCAGTCACAACTGGCAGAAATTGGCTCACAATCACTGGGAAAAATCCTCTTTCAGGAGCCGAGCATGAAGCGAGGCGCCATCGAAGTGACGCAATTTAACGATCAGCCACAACTGCAGCAGTTATGCCGCTCTCTTAAGCAAGACGATGAGCAAGCCCTGTGGGCAAGGCGTTCCCTATTTTATCTGCACGATAAACCTCTGCTGGTCAGCGAACTGTTTTTACCCGCTGCCGCTATCTATTTACCATAAGCGATTGACCATGAACTCTTTTTATAAACAAAAACTGCAGACTTACGCACAACTGATGCGCATTGATAAACCAATCGGCACCCTGTTATTGCTCTGGCCGACATTATGGGCCCTGTGGATTGCCGCGCAAGGTGTCCCGGATTTAGATGTTTTACTGGTGTTTATTGCCGGTGTCTTTTTAATGCGCAGTGCCGGCTGCGTGATCAACGATTTTGCCGATCGGCATATCGATGGTTTTGTTGAACGTACCAGAAACCGTCCTTTGCCCGCAGGTCGCGCCAGTAAATTTGAAGCCCTGCTGCTGTTTTTACTGCTGGCCAGCTGCGCTTTTTTACTGGTGCTTACGCAAAACAGCTTAACCATTCAACTCTCTTTTATCGGTCTTGTATTGGCCTTTGCTTACCCTTTTATAAAACGTGTTAGCCACCTTCCGCAACTTGTTTTAGGGCTAGCCTTCAGCTGGTCCATTCCTATGGCTTATGCCGCACAGGCAAACAGACTCTCTGCTGTGGTGTGGCTGTTGTTTGTTATTAATATTCTGTGGACTATCGCCTACGATACCCTTTATGCCATGGTCGATCGCGATGATGATCTGAAAATAGGGGTAAAATCGACGGCAGTTCTGTTTGCCGAGTATGACAAACTGATTATCGCTCTATTACAACTGAGCTGCCTGCTGTTACTGGTTTTATTAGGCTGGCTAGAGGCATTAAACGGCATCTATTTTGCGGGCTTGTTGCTCGTACTGGTTTTGTTTATCAGGCAGCAGGTGCAGATAAGAAAGCGAGAAAAAAAGGCTTGTTTTAAAGCCTTTTTAGATAATAATTATGTGGGATTGGTTATTTTTGCGGCGCTGTTTTTAAATTATTTGTTTTAGCTAATGGTTAACTATATTGGCCATCACGAAAAAGCAAGATCGCCGAACTTGAAGGCTCCATACCGGAATTCCGCCTTTAGGTGGGCAAAAAGAACAATCGCCGAGCCTGAATACCCATATCGGAATCTCGCCTTTAGGCGGGCAAAATAACCAATACCGAGCCTGAAGGCTCAGTTCCGAGCTTTAAAATCAGACGACGCATGGAAATACGGAATCCCGCCTTCAGGCGGGCAAAAAGAACAAATGCCGAGCCTAAAGGCTCTGTTCCAAGCAGCAAAATCAGAGTGCGCATAGCAATACCGGAATCCCGCCTTCTAGCGGGCTAAAATAACAAGGCAGAGCCTAAAGGCTCAGTTCCGAGCTTTAAAATCAGAGTGCGAATGGCAATACCGGCATTTCGCCTTCAGGCGGGCAAAACAACAAGGCAGAGCCTAAAG
>JBFGZH010000249.1:0-4045 GCA_041586895.1 Psychromonas sp.
GCGTGCTGTATTTCCCGCGCGCTGGCACCTGTTTCAAGCGCGCGCCGAGTGTGGCTGTGAACCGCCCCTTGAGAGCGAATCGCGGCCGAGGCTGCAAGCTGGATCAGCTGGCTCGTCTTGCTATCCAGCGGACCGGCTTGGCGAACGGCACAGCCGAGATCTTCCAATGCATCGCTAAGCACCGGATAGCGCGCTTTGATGGACTGATAATGGTGCGGGAGTGGATTAGATTTTGCCATGCTTCTTCCTTATCTTCGCCGTCATACCGTTAGCGCTTGCGCCAAATGGTCATTTGCGAGAGCGTATGCTGAAACTTGCGCTGTGTTTCACGAATCACAAAGGGGATCTCTTTGACCGCCAGCAGCTCGAAGTCAGCACTTAGGATTTCAGTTAAGCCGTCCAAGGTGGTGAAATTTTCACCGTTGACCTTTATTCCGCCTAACCATTTACTCTTGTTAGTATACTCCTCCAGCCAGGTGTAGGGAGACGTTATCACCAGATGGCCGCCACGATTAAGACGTGATGCGATACTAAGAAGAAATTGTTCGGGCTCATTGAGCCGATCAATCAGATTCGCGGCATAGATAAGATCATAGCCGCTATATTGTGCTTTTAGATTACAGGCATCGCCCTGCATGAAATTAACCTTACTGAGCAGAGATTGATAGCCGAGCTGTGCTAAAGAGGCACTCTTAAACTCCACCAGCTCCCCTTCGGAGCGAATGCTATAACGTATTTCACCGTGTTCGCTTAATGTATAGGCCTGTTGAATAAAGCGGGCTGAAAAATCGATACCATCGACATGGGCAAAGGTTTTCGCCAGTTCAAAAGTAGCGCGGCCAACGGAGCAGCCAATATCCAGCGCTTTGCCGCAGTTTAGCGGTTGAATCACCTGCAGACATTGTTCCACCGCATTGACACAAAAATTAGGGACGGAGAAATATTGCCCCCCATAATGAAATTCAAGGTATTGCGCCACAAGCTCATCCGTCTCATAGATATTGACCCTGGCCATAGCGGCCGGATCCTGCTGCGAATGCACATACCTGAATCCGGCATGCTGATAGAAGTGCCGGCGGAAGGCATAGCGCGAAGAGCAGAGAGCCTCATTACCGGTAGAGATCCAGGAGCCGCCTTTAATCAAATTGTGTTGGCCGGCGAAGGTCGGGGTGGAGAAATCGTCATATAACGGGTGAACCTGAAAACCGCTAAAGCCATCCATCGGGGTTTCCGTCCATTGCCAGACATTACCGATAATATCGCAAAAACCGTTATGCTCGAAACGGTTAACCGGACAGGAGGAAGCGTAATATTCAAGCTGTATATTGCCCGGCACTGTCGACCAGTAGGGGGCATCCGTGCTGATATTTTCCCGCAGAATATACCATTCCGCTTCGCTTAACAGGCGCAGGCTGGTCTGCGTCTGCTCAGACTGCCAATTACAGAAGGCTTTTGCTTCCAACTGATTAACTTCCACCGGCCAGTTAAGCGGCAGCGCTACCTCTTCCGTTAAATTACGCTGCAGCCACTTGCCGTCCCGATAACGCCAGAAACGCGGCATGCTCGCTTTGCTATAGGCCAGCCATGCCTGCCCCTCTGCATTCCAATAGCGCGGCTGAGCATATCCACCCGCTTCGACAAAAGCCAGATACTCCTGATTAGAAACCAGATATTTAGCTGCTTTAAAATCTGCGACGCTAACCGTCTGTTCGCCGTATTCATTATCCCACCCGAAGGTCGGATCATCGCTCTTTTTACCTAAAGTAATGCTCTTCCCGGCAACCGGCAGTAGGCAGTTGCCCTCGCCCTGCCCCGCATCGCGACAGGCTAACCATTGCGGGTGTGGGCTGACATCGTCAACAGGCAGCTGACGTATAATGACCGATGAGGTTTCAAGGTGAATGCGTTCATGCTCAATCCCCATCAGAATAATCCAGGCCGGCGCAGATTGACGAATAGGTAAGGTCAGCGGCATTTCATCGATAAAGAGATTGATCCGCTCTTTGACTTGCCGCCGATAATTGTACACCGCTTCAACTGACGGCCACTGGTAATGGGCTTCATCAAGGTCATCCCAGGACATTTCATCGACACCAATGGCAAACATAGCTTCAAAATCTTTATTGATGCGCTTATCGATCTGTTTGGCCAGCTTGAGTTTGTTGATATAAAAACTGGCCGTATGGCCGAGGTAGAAGATCAACGGGTGGCGAAGCGGCTCCGCTCTTTTAAAATAGGCCTGCTCATTATTAATAACCGCAAACAGTGATTCATAGAGCGCCCAGGTTTGATTGAAATAGTCTTTAAGCTCGCGACGCTTACTCTGCTTATTGCTACCTGTGAGCAGGATAGTGCGGGCATTTCTTATCAGTTTATTATCCATAGCTTCCCTAAAAACAGCCGCCAAGGCTCAGCTATCAGGCGAGTTTATTTCTGCTGATTGTTTGCCGGGCGGCGCTTTGCGCCTGCATTGATAACTGACTGAGCTTAATCTCTGGTTGGTACCAACATCACCGGGCATTTTGCCCCCTTAACAATTCCCTGACTGACACCGCCAAGCAGCAGGCCGGTAAATACGCCATGTCCATGCGTGCCCATAATAATGACATCAGCACTGATTTTTTGTGCCACTTCCAGTATCGACAGGCTGGGAACCCCTTCGATAAAAATAGCATGGGTTTCTATGCCATGATTGCGTACCTGCTGGGCAAAGGCATTCAATTTTCCAGTTTCATCAGGGTAATCATTGGCCATTTCCGCAATAGGCTCGCCATTATCACGCCCACTGCTGTCTTTAATCGGCGGCTCGACATGCAGCAGATAAACAGATCCGGCAAATGCTTTGGCCATTTGTATTGCTTTTTCAACTATCTGCTCAGTACCATTGGAAAAATCGATAGGGACAATAATTTTCTGCATATATAAGTACCCTTCTAATAAGTGTCAGTGTTCGGTAAAGGCATGTCTGCATACTCATCAGATAAAGTGATATTGATGCAAGCCGCCGGCGCTTAAAATTACGATTATCACCTTTAATTTAGTCGTTTATTGCAATTCGTCAACGTTTATACTCGACACAAATGCTCGGTTATTTTTCAGCTGAAATAAAAATTTCTATTTTCTTGCCTATACTTTAAAAACTGTGTTTGTAAATATAGGGAATGAAGCATGAGCCAGCAAAATATCATTGTTATCGGAAACGGGATGGTCGGTTACAAATTTTGTCAGCGCCTGAGTGAGAAAGATACGAAAAAGCGCTTTAAAATCATTACTTTTTGTGAAGAGTGCCGGCCTGCTTATGATCGTGTTCACCTGTCAGCCTACTTCGAGGGGAAAACCGCCGAAGATCTCAGCATGGCCAGTATTGACTGGTACAAAGAGCGTGATATAGAGCTGCACCTTGAAGACAGAGTGATCAGCATCGATCGTCAACAGAAAACCGTCACCTCGGCAAAAGGCCTCACACTCAGCTATGACAAAATCGTGATGGCAACCGGCTCCAGTGCTTTTGTCCCCCCCGTGCCGGGCATAGATAAGGAAGGCATTTTTATCTATCGTACCATTGAAGATCTGGATAACATTATTGCCTATGCCAAACATTGTAAAACCTGTGCCGTTATCGGCGGCGGGCTGCTTGGCCTGGAAGCCGCAAAAGCGGCTCAGGAGCTCGGACTACAAACCGATGTCATCGAGTTCGCTTCACGACTGATGCCCAGACAGGTTGATGATGCCGGCGGTGAGATGCTCAAGCAATTGATTGAAGCTCAGGGGATGGCCGTTCATCTCAACAAGAATACTAAAAATATCCTCGGTGATGAGCGCGTCACAGCCATGGAATTTACCGATGGCAGCGTGCTGGCAACGGATATGATTATTATTTCCGCCGGCATCCGTCCCCGTGACGATCTCGCCCGAGAAAGCGGTCTGGTGGTCGGGGAACGCGGAGGTATTCTGGTGAATTCTTCGCTGAAAACCTCTGATGATAATATCTATGCCATTGGTGAATGCGTACTTTATGGCGACATGATTTATGGTCTCGTCGCCC
>JBFGZH010000250.1:0-4036 GCA_041586895.1 Psychromonas sp.
GGACCGAATATTGAAAAACTTATATCTTGTGCTAATTGCGGGTTTATTGAGCGCCTGCTCCTCATCTGACAATTTTGTCAAAGACGCTCTTCGCACTGGGGATACTCAATCAGTAGAGGTTGCCGAGCTCTCCGCACAATTAAGATCTGAGCAAGTTTCACCTGTTCCGCTTAATAACTTAGCCTTTCAGAAGGCATCACTGGAGCGCAGCAATAGTATCGATATCACTGCTGAGTCGCCTATCGTTAACTTTCCTGAAGGCAACGCTTTTGTTGCCGCTTTATTCCTGCCTAAGCAGATCCGTTCATTTACCTTTGCATTAGAAAGTAAAGCAGGCCGTACTGTCTTAGTGCCGACTGCGGTTTTTTTAAATGAAGAACTTCAAGAAGTCGCGCGTGTTGATCATGCTCAATTTAATAAGAAAGGTTTTTTCTCGATAGAAAAAGCCTTTAGCGGGGAGAGCGCACAAGCTATCCGTTATATTTTGCTTTACAGCAAGAACAGTGAGCTGGACGGTAAAACAGAGCTTGTTGACCCTATACGTGAATATGAATTGAGCAAGGGAAAGGAGCTACCGGCAGTTTCTTATCCTAAACTTTATGCTAAACATTCTCCGATTGGCAATATCAGAGTCCGCTTTAAAGACGTTTTTTTCGGTGCACAGAGCATAAAGCAGGGACTTGTTAGCGATGACGCTGTGACGTTTAAAGCTGCCCCTATTGTTAAGGCGCCGACAATATTAAGCGATACAGAAGCATTTTACTTACAGCAGATTAGTAAAGCGCTACAAGAGGGGAATGATTCGCGTGCTAAGCGTTTAGTCGATGAAGCTCAGCGTGCAGGTTCAACAAAAGCACTGGCACATTATATGGCAGAGCGCGAGAAGCAACAGTAATAAGTGCTCATGACTGAAATCAAGGTATTTGTGCCATAGATTTTTATACACCTTTTTAACAAGAGCGAATAATCAAATATGCAAAAAGAAATGATAAACATTGCCCGGAAGAAACTCATTCCTGTTAGTCGTCAGGCGGCCTGCGAAGGCATCGTCCTGCTCGAGAACCGCGATGCTGCACTGCCGATTAAGCAGGGCGAAAAGCTCTCCCTCTTTGGTCGTTGTCAGATCAACACCTACCGCAGCGGCACAGGATCCGGAGGAGCCGTTAATGTTCCCTATGCAGTCACTGCCCTCGAGGGACTGCGCAGCAATCCTTTGCTTGAAATCAATGAAGAGCTTGTTAGCCTGTATGAACAATGGATTGCAGAGCATCCATTTGATGATGGTGGTGGTGGCTGGGCGGCTGAGCCCTGGTTTCAGCAGGAGATGCCCCTACGCGATGAGGTTATCAAGCAAGCGGCGGTGAAGTCCGACAAAGCCCTTATCTTTATCGGCCGCACCGCCGGCGAGGATCAGGACAATGTCGATGCGCCGGGTAGTTATCGTCTGACTGACCTAGAAGAGGAGATGCTCGTTAAAGTTTGCGGCCATTTTGACCAGGTCATTATCGTGCTCAATGTCAGCAATATTATGGACATGTCCTGGTTGCATACGCTAGAGAATAAGGCGTCGATCAAAGCCGTTCTTTATAGCTGGGCTGCTGGAATGGAAGGCGGCCATGCGCTCGCCGACGTTATCTCCGGCGACGTCTCGCCTAGTGGCAGGTTGTGTGACAGCATCGCCTACCAGCTTTCCGATTACTCTTCATCTGCTCACTTCGGCCGCAAGGACTACAATTGCTACGTTGAGGATATTTATGTCGGCTACCGCTACTTCGAGACCTTTAAGCCGCAGGCTGTTCAGTATGAGTTCGGTGCCGGACTCTCCTACAGTGAATTCAGCCAAGAGTTGCTGGCACATAGCATTGAAGGGAGTGGCGTAGAGCGTGTCCTGCATTTTGATTTTTTAGTCAAGAACATAGGTACTGAATATAGTAGCAAAGAGGTCCTGCAGGTTTATTGCGAGGCTCCTCAGGGACAGCTTGGAAAACCTGCTCGAGTGCTGGCCGGATTTGCGAAATCGGCAGTACTGCAACCCGGCGAGAGCGAGACCCTTCGCGTTTCTATTGCCCTTAAATCCCTCGCCTCCTATGACGACAGTGGCGTTACTGGCCACCGCGCTTGTTACGTTCTCGAGGAAGGGAAGTATCAGTTTTACGCAGGAGGCAGTGTTCGCAAAGCAGCACGGATAACCCCGGTAGTGCAGCTCGATGAGCTGTTGGTCACGCAAGTATTACAGGAAGCATTGGCGCCTACTCATGCTTTTGAGCGTCTGAAACCGGGAGCGCGTCAAAAAGATGGTAGCTATCAAGAAACCTATGAGCCGGTGCCGCAACGGACCATCTCCCTTAAAGAAAGAATCACAGCGGCGCTGCCCGCTGCGCAAGAGTTAACTGGCGATCAAGGCATTCGTCTTAAAGATGTCAAGGAGGAGCGAGCCTCACTGGCTGCTTTTGTTGCGCAGATGAGCCGTGAGGAACTGGCTACGCTGGTAAGAGGGGAAGGCATGTGCAGCCCGAAAGTAAGCCCGGGGACTGCTGCTGCTTTTGGCGGTGTCAGCGACAGTCTGTTCAATCTTGGTATTCCTGCTGTTGCAGCAGCCGATGGTCCATCAGGGATCCGCATGGACAGCGGCCACAAGGCCACACAAGTGCCTATTGGAACACTGCTTGCCTGCACTTGGAACAGAGAGCTTAATGAAGAGCTGTTCTATCTGATAGGTCAAGAACTTTGTGCCTACCAGATAGATAACCTTCTCGGACCGGGCATCAATATTCACCGCCATCCGTTAAATGGCAGAAACTTTGAATACTTTTCAGAAGATCCCTTGATAACGGGGATTATGGGCGCAGCGCAAACCACTGGTTTGAAGCGCGCGGGGGTATCGGGCACCATTAAACACTTTGCTGCCAATGATCAAGAGACCAACCGGCACAATGTCGACAGTATTGTTTCTGAACGTGCCCTGCGGGAAATTCATCTCAAGGGTTTCGAGATGGCGGTCAAAGAAGGTCAGGCTTCTTCCATTATGACCTGCTATAACCCGATAAACGGCCATTGGGGCGCCTCTAACTATGATCTCAATACGTCCATTCTGCGTGAAGAGTGGGGGTATACAGGCCTGGTCATGACCGATTGGTGGGCGAAGATGAATGATCCGCTCGAGGCTGGTAAAGGAGAGGTCACTTTTACCTCTTACATGCTCCGTGCTCAGAACGATCTCTATATGGTTGTGGAAAACGATGGCGCTGAAAGCAATGCGATGAAAGATGATACTTTGGATGCCTTGGAAAAGGGCACACTGAGCTTAGGTGAGTTGCAGCGTGCGGCCATGAATATTTGCCGCTTTATTATGGCAACGCCTGCCATGCTTCGTCCTCTGCAGCCTTATGATCCTATTAAGGCCTTTGCAGCGCACAGCGCTGCCGGCAATAATCTTGCCTTGCCTATTGATAAGGGGGTTGATCTTAATACGAAAATTAATAAATCAATCTGCATTGCAGTGGCTGAGGCGGGGCTATACCAGCTTAGCGGTATCCTTCGTTATGAACGCAACTCGCTGGCGCAGTCATCCTGTAGCCTTAGCTTAAATGAAGCCTTCTGCATGTCTTTGTCGAGCAATGGAACAGACGGCAAGCGTATAACCGTGGAAGGGCTTAAGGTCAGACTTGAGAAGGGGGAGTACGACCTCTCTGTGGACTTCGTGAAGCCCGGTCTGAAGCTGGAACGCCTGATATTTACCAAGGAGTAAATTTTCACAGAGGAAATGAGGTGATCTAGAAAAGCGGATTGAACAGGCAGAAAAATGTTGCCTGTTCGATCCGCTCTGCTGTAACGGGTTACTCATTTTTGATACACCGTCAGTCTCACATTGCAGCGAGAAGAAGCCACTATTATAGTCGGCTACTGAGTTAATTTAACGAATATTGCCACTAGGAGATGAGCACGTTGGTTAATCAGGCTAATTTAGCCCACAAATTTACGCAAATAGCTAAGTATTTATGGGCTAATAATTATTCATAGGTTGGATCTTAAGGAA
>JBFGZH010000251.1:0-4028 GCA_041586895.1 Psychromonas sp.
TTAAAATGCGCTAGCCGTGTGCATACTGCGGTGCCGAGAGTGCTCTATATAAGAAATATTTTTCAACTGATCATTAACTGTTTCAATGATGAACCGTTTTTTTAATATTGCTCTATCCCATAAAGAAATAAATTTCTTTTTCATGTTTTTACGAATAGTGGTCACTAATTCAACACCTTTATCCAACAATTCACCTGATAATGCGTAAGCGGTTAATACTCGACATTATTCTCAACTGTAGATGAAAGCTCATAATGACACCTGTCATTATTTATTAAGAGGTCTTTACTATGTCACCAACAATTTCTCCTGAACGCTGGCTAGAGCATATCAATGCCTGGAAGCAAACTAATCTAACCCAGGCTGATTACTGCCGGAAACATGGGCTCAGGACGAATCAGTTCTGGTATTGGAAAGCTAAACTGCAAGAGCAAAATACTCTTGTACAGCAGAAAGTCACTTCAGGCTTTGCCGTTGCACAGTTTGAAACTATCACCGCTCTTGAGCAGTCTCTTTCCGTTACCTTGCCTGATGGAACGACCTTGAATGATATTCAGGCTGCAAATGTTCATATTGCCGCTCAGTTACTGGAGGCGCTTCGATAATGCAACCAACACTCAGACCTGCTAATCATCTCCCTAAGGTTTATCTCTATCGGGATCCCATCGACTTTCGAAAATCCCACCGTGGACTCAGTGCGATTATCGAATCAGAGCTCGGTCATGATCCATTCAGTGGTTGCCTGTACGCTTTTACTAATAAACGGCGCAACAAGATCAAATGTCTGTTCTGGGAGAACAATGGTTTCGTGCTCTATTATAAAGCTCTGGCAGAAGAAAAATTCAAGTGGCCCAAGCGCACCGATGAGGTGGTGATACTAACCGGGCAACAGATAAACTGGCTGCTTGATGGCTATGATATTTCCCTGATGCAGGGGCATAAAAAGTTACAATATGAATCACTCTTTTAACGACTTGGTGACAGCGGTTTGGTATAATAAACCCTGTTGAAATAAGACGTTAAAGGTGATTTGAATCGTGACTTCCTCTTCTAAAAATCTGACTGAAATCGAGCAACTTCGTGCTCAGTTGGAAGAGCAAAAAGTCGAAAACCAACGTCAGGCAAACCGTATTCAGATTCTGGAAGAAGCGTTGCGCCTTCAAAAAATCAAACGTTTTACCCAAAGCTCTGAGAAAACCAATCCTGACCAGTTCCTGCTGTTTGATGAAGCGGAGCTTGTTACCGATCCTGAACTTGAAGAACTGGAAAAACAGGACGAGAAGCAGAATCAGACTAAGTCGGAAAAACCTCGTGGTCGTAAACCCTTTGCCAGTGATTTACCTCGCAAGCAAGTCTTCCTGTATCTGACCGATGAAGAAAAAACAGGTGCGAAAAGTACCTTCTTCGCCAAGGTAAAAGAAGAGTTGGATATTGTGCCTGCTAAGGTGCGCGTACTGGAATATATGCAGGAAAAAGCAGTATTCGACAGTGAAGATGGACAAACGGTCGTTACAGCACCAATGCCGAAACATCCGTTACCAGGCGCAATGGGGAGTGTCAGCCTGATTGCTCAGGCAATAACGTCCAAATATGTTGATGGCCTGCCGCTCTACCGCATTGAAAGAATGCTGGCTCGTTATGGTGGTGATATCTCCAGAGCAACCTTAGCCAACTATGTTATCAAGGCTTCACAGGTACTTCAGCCATTGATCAATCTGCTACGGGAGCAGCAGAATGAAGGAAGCATTGTGGCAATGGATGAAACCCGCATCCAGGTACTTAAAGAGCCGGATAAACCGGTGACCTCAGATAAATATATGTGGGTCTCATTAGGCGGGCCACCTGATAAACAGAGTGTTCTGTTTCACTATGATCCGTCCCGTAGCGGCACAGTGCCTCTGGAACTGTTGGAAGGCTTTAAAGGCTATCTGCAAACCGATGGTTATGCAGGGTACAATGCTGCCTGTAAGAAATATGAACTGATCGCTGTCGGCTGTATGGATCATGCTCGCCGTAAATTCATTGAAGCACAAGCCGCTCAGCCAAAGAAAAAGCAGGCTACAGCAAGCAAAGCAGATACAGCGCTTGGCTATATTAACAAACTGTACCGTATCGAAAGACAAATCAAAGCGCTAAAAGAGCAATCAGCCTTTACGGATGAACAGGTTGTGGCATATCGTCAGGCGCACAGCATACCAGTTATGGATAAGCTGAAACTCTTCCTGGAGCGGAATGTATCTAAAGTGCCAGCCGATAGCCTGACGGGAAAAGCGATCACCTACATGCTCAATCAATGGCAAAAACTTATTGTTTACTGTACAAACGGCGCGCTTCGTATCAGCAATATATTGGCAGAAAATGCTATCCGCCCATTTGTAGTGGGCCGTAAAGCATGGCTGTTTGCAAATAGCTCACAGGGTGCAACAGCCAGCGCCATCTGCTACAGCATCGTGGAAACTGCAAAACTGAACAACTTGGAGCCATACGAATACCTTCTCTCTGTTCTGACTAAACTACCATACGCTGAAACAGTGGAGCAGGTAGAGTCCCTTCTCCCATGGAATATGAACCAAGGTTAACGGCATTCTTGGTTCAACTCAATAATGCCGAGTATTAACCGCTTACGTAATATGTATTCATACGTTGGATCTTAAGCACGGCTAGCGCATTTTAATCCCAGACTCCAAAAGGGTTGAACGATAGTCGTCATCCAGTGTGGCCATCTTCTTTTTACGGGCCATACTGGCCGTTTTACTCGTATCTTGTTTAAACAGTGTCATTGCAATTTTTCTCATAACGTTAAAAGCTAATGGTCCCTGTTTTTTACGTATACGAGATTCATCTTCTCTGAATGTCATATCAAGCATCCAGTGCATACTTTCTACCTGCCAGTGGCTACGGACTGCATTGAGAGCTTGCTCTGCATTCAAATCTAATGATGTGATATACCAACGAGTTTCACTCGTATCCTTACCCGTTGATTTTTCGTGAACTTCAGAGGTAACTTTGATGATACTTTTTAATCCAGACTAACGATACTCTTTGTCTAGCCAGCTTTTATCAACTAACAATTGCTGACAAGTTCTTGTTTCTATTCGGTCATGACCGCTATTTACTTCAATATGTTCAGAATAGTTTTGTTCTGATAAACCTTCTCTTTGAGCCTTATGCCACCAGGCTTCAAGTTCAGATTGCATACCAGAGTGGTTACCTTTTAAGGCAAGGATATAATCCGCATTTTGTTGGATAATCTGCTTTGCCATTTTTTGCTGGCAGCCCATGGCATCTAGCGTAATAATGCTGTTTTCAATATCTAGCATTGCTAATAGTTCTGGAATTGCTGTGATTTCATTTGTTTTCTCGTCTACCGCAGTTTGCCCTAAAACTAATTGATGTTGGCAACTCCAAGCACTAACTGTATGAAGTGCATTTTTTCTATCTTTGGTTGAAAAAGAGCGTCTTGCTGTTTTCCCATCAATTGCAATGACATCACAACCCGTTGTTTCAATAAGAGAGGATATCCAAGATTGAAATGCAGACTCAATTTCTTGTGCTTTTAACCTGCAAATGACACGAGCAATCGTATCATGCTTAGGTATACCAGACTCAAAGGGGCGATATTTACGCAGCCAATCAAGTTTTAGATGTCCAAAATCCTCAATATCCTCCCAGCCTTCAGCCCCAGATATAACAGCACTTATTGCTAGTAGGAGAATGTCTAAGAGGTTATGTTTTTTGCAACGATCAATTCGAGGATCTGCAATAGAATCAAAGTGTTTCAAGAAAGTAGCGCTCATATCAAATACCTAAAGTGAAATTATGTACTTGATCTGATCGCTAATTAATAAAAAAGTTCAATTTATAATGATCTTGCCGTGGCAGTATGCATGGGTTTATGTTGAATTTACTTGGAGGGTTAATCGCTTATTGCCTAAAAAATGATAAGCCTTCATTGGATCTAACTGCTCACGAACTTGAGCTATTAGAAAGCAATGGAGTTGTTATGGCTTAACCAGATCTCAGGTTAA
>JBFGZH010000252.1:0-4026 GCA_041586895.1 Psychromonas sp.
CAGCGGTAGCCAACTAAATTCACCGACCTCATAAGCTTAGGCGTTGCGGGGAAGATAGCGCCTTAGCTTTTGGCTCTCTAATATCAATTTACTGAGACGAGACTGACTGACAGAGCCTGGCCATTTATATGCTTCGCTGCTGTTATTAGCAGACTGTCGATGGGTTATGGCAGCGGAAATATAGATGATCTGTGCTTTATCAATCGCCTCTTGAGATAGACGGGCCACTCGATATGCCTGCTGGTATTGGTTACCACGCCATAACTTTTTAGCTTGCTGTAAAAGTTGGTTAGCGACAGCAACTTTAGCCTGCATACCCAAGGGATAAGTTGAGCGGGTGCGAGCCCAATCCAGGCGGCCTTCAATATCAATAATGGCTGCCTGATAAGACTCTTCGACAGCCTCTTGTCGGCCAAACTGCACTAAGGGATAGGTAATGGTGATGATAAATCCAATTACAAAAAGGAGGCTCATGCCGGTTCTCCTAAATTTATGCGGGCCTAAGTCGTATGTACAGAGAGTATAGGAGAATAAAAGCCCTTTACCAAAAAGGTTGAGCTTATAGAAGGCGAAAGCGACGATAGGCGGCTTCGAGCCAGCAAAATTAAATTTAAAAATTCAATCAGTTTAAGTAAAGCTGTACTAAGTCAATCACCATAAAAAGTAACCACTTACCTTCTTTACTTCTTCGGGATACTGGCTAACACTATCTTCATTTAACTAACAACATCTCTAAATGTGGAATACCGTCTTCTAAATAATCCTTTGAAGCTCTTGTAAAACCAAAGCTCTGGTAAAAATCGATTAAATAACGCTGTGCGCCAATTTTAATATCCTGTGCTGGCCATAACTGCTGACATTGTTGTAGAGCTGTTGTTAATAAGGCTTTACCCAGGCCATTTTTTCGGCTGTGTTTAGCTGTAACAATACGGCCAATACTCACCTGCTGGTAGGAGATGCCGGGAGGTAATAAGCGTGCGTAGGCGACAAGTTTATTATCCTGGTAGCCCAGTAAATGTTTAACGCCCTGAGCATGATCTTTATCATCTAATTCGGGATACGGGCAGTTCTGCTCGACTACAAAGACGTCTGTACGCAGTTTTAGTAATTGGTAAAGCTGCTTGCTTGAAAGCTCAGAAAAGGATAAACATAACCACTGCATGGATTTATCTCGGTAATAATAATCAATAGGCAAACTCTACTATAGAGTCAGCCATAAGGGGTTATTTTAAATAAACACTATAACATTACTCCCGCGCAAAGAGTTCAGATGTTTTTGCCGCCATAATAAAATCATTCTTATGCAGTCCCTTAATAATATGACTCCACCAAACCACAGTGACTGCGCCATATTCAACAATCATTAATGGATGATGATTCGTTTCGTTGGCTAGCTGTGCCACCGCATTAGTAAAAGCCATGGAGCGAGCGTAGTTTTTGGTTACAAATCGCCGGCTTAATTTATTGATTCCAACATCGTTAACCACTTGCCAGCCTGGCAGTTCATATTTTAATAGTGCAATTTCATCTTCGCTAAGAAGCCGTGAATTTTTATTGCAGGCTGTGCATCGCATCTCTGATAATAATGCAGCTCTATTGTCAGTCATCTCTCTGTCTCCAATCTTCTTATAAATGGAAATAAGCGGCTTTAGTTTGCAGGCGTTTATCTTCTATTGGATAACCCACGGTAAAATGATACAGGTCTTGCCATTTATCATTGCTTAAACCTAGCAATTGATGCATTTGCTCATCAAAGAAACAACCAATGCCTGTACCGCGCAGGCCAATCGCTTCTGCCTGCAAATACAGCACTTGCCCAATTAAACCGCTTTCCCAATATAACCTTGGATAAGTACTGGGGTCGGCAGTTAACGGATCAGAAAATTGCGCTAACATAGCGAGTGAATAGGCACTGTCACCGGCAATGCTTTGATTACAGCTAATAACCTCTGCAGTTGCTCGATAATCACCTTTTTTTAAACGATATAAAGGCTGACCGCCCTGCACCTGTAACCACTCAAAATCACTGTGCATTTGCTCTTTTAACTCGCTTAAATGGCCTGGCTGACGTAACCAGAAATACAATCCGGACTCTAGGCCGGTTATCGCATGTACAAAAATAGCCAGGTGCACCTGGCTTGGATAACTGAAAATGGAAAACGGGCAGCTATTGCTCGGCAGGGTTTGCTGTAGCATTTGTAAAAAGTGATTGAAATCGCTTTGGCTTAAACTGCGATCAAAACTTTGTGCACTGCGTCGTTGGCGAATAATCGTTTCCGCAGGGAGTGTATTCTGTGAAAGGGTTTCTACTGATTTTTTATTAGGCGGCGCTGTGCAAGGTTTAATACTTTCTGCTTGGACGGCTTGCCAAAGCTTATTAATAATTGGCCAGTCTTGATGTTCACGACTGAGTTGATTGGGTTGATATGGGCTTTTCAATCCAGGCAATTGATTAAGCCATTGGCTCACTTGATCTGCCTGAAAGTCGCTGGCGCTTACCCAGCAGATACAGTCTGCGTATTCACTTTCACCTGCTAATGGTTTTAAATCTAGAAGCTTCTCCAGCTGCTCAGAGGAAACCTGCGTTAGTAACTGTATTTGCCATCCATTTAGCTTACAAGCAAAGGCCAGCGCCGCTAACGCATGGCCTAAATCATGCTGGCAATAACGGTAGGCCCGCTCTCCGTATTTCCAGGCTTCACGCCAGGGAATACTCGTTAAGATTAATGCAAAACCCGAACTATCATTTAACCATTTAGCGTGCTCTGCGGGCAACTCTGCACGTTTTTCTAAGCTATGAATATATGGGTTGTAATGTGTACTGCAGGCGCTTTGCTCATCTAATCCAGGGAGTAATAAATAGCACTCTGTGGGGTGTAAATTGCCGCTAGAGGGATTAATGCGTAATGCCCACTCTGACTCACCGTATTGCTTCCAGGCGGATAAAGCTAAACTCAACTCTAACATGGCAGCGATAGAGTGCAGGTTAATCTGCTCAGGCTGCTTGTTTACCGGTAACTGCTTCTTACCTTGAATAAAGGGTAAGTGAATTTTTTCCGCTCCCTCATACAAGCGGTAAGGTAAAGGCTGGTTGGCCCAGTCCATATAGCCCAAAGAGCGCGCATAGTGATTACTATAATGCTTGCTTTGCTGGTGATAATCTTTGATGATGTGTAAATTATTGTTTGCCTGCTTCCCCATAAATCAGCCCTGAATTATTGTTAAGTTGCAGATTACTATAGATGCTGTTGGCTTGAAGCGAAAGAAATACAATACTTTAGCCTAAATGACTTCTATCTTAGAAAGGGCAATAAAAGGGCAGGACAACCACCTATTTTCTCACCAGAATGATTAATGGAAGCAGCCAGCAGGTGAATAAGCACTCATCAGCTTAATCATTTAGAAAGGGTACAAAAAATAAAAGCTGGGCAATAAAGGCTATTTGCTCTTGTCCAGCTACCTACATCTTTCACGCTAAGCAACACATCGCCACAGCTTGCTGGCGACGGTTCTGTTCGGACGATTAGTCAGTGTAGCAGCTATCCCAATCGCCATAGTTAGCATCACCCACTAACACCTGTAATTCAACTTCACCTAGCGCTTTAACAATAACGGCATTCGCCGTTTCTAACACTGCATTTACGTCTTCTTGCTCCGTTAAGAAGTAAATCGCCACATGGTATTGCTCATTAAAATAAGCAATAAACAAGTCCCAGCCCTGTTGCTGTTGGCATTCAATTAAAGCGTTGTCGACCTGGTCGAATTTTTCAATATCTGCACTAAAACGGATCTCTGCACAGGTTTGAGCAAAAGGACCAATAGCCATTTTTTTCATATGGCGGGCTTTGTGGTGACTTTTAACTGCAGGTTTAGCCATTTCTGGAACGGTAATAATATTCATGAGTTACCTATTTTAAGTTTGAGGGACGTGGACACGCCTATAAAGATGTTCACTAACGTGATTGAGCGGCAGCTTAAACTAGCTTGCCTAGCTATGCAAATGAAAGCCAAACAATATTTTGTGCC
>JBFGZH010000253.1:0-3997 GCA_041586895.1 Psychromonas sp.
AATGCCTTAGGGGTGATCAACCCGGTTAAGCAAATCGTGGAGCTTGCCCATCAAGCCGGTGCGCAGGTGATTATCGACGGCGCGCAGGCCGTAGCCCATGAAACCCTTGATATGCAGGCACTGGATTGCGACTATTACCTGTTTTCCGGGCATAAAATGTTTGCCCCGACGGGCATTGGAGTTTTATACGGCAAGCAGGCGTTACTGGAAGCGCTACCGCCCTGGCAGGGCGGCGGGGAGATGATTAAACAGGTAAGCTTTGCCCGCTCAACCTATAATGACTTGCCCTTTAAGTTTGAAGCAGGCACCCCGAATATCGCCGGCGTGATTGGGCTGGCAGCGGCGATCGATTTTATTAATCATTATGATCGCAAGCAGCTACAGCAGCATGAGCAAGCACTGCTGAGCTTTACCGAGCAGGCGCTGGCCGCTATCCCGGAAATTACTCTCTTTGCTCAAGGCGCAGCTAAATCGGGAGCCTTAAGTTTTGCCGTAAAAGGTGAGCATGCCACTGATATTGCCATGCTCCTTGATGCCCAGGGAATTGCGGTGCGCAGCGGCTCACACTGTGCGATGCCGCTCATGGCGGAGCTTAATTGTACGGGCACAGTGCGCGTCTCTTTCTCTATTTATAATACCCTTGAGGAGGCGCAGCGCTTTATTGAGGCCCTGAAAAATGTGCTGGCGATGTTGAGCGAGTGAACATTATTCGCAGCTAACAGCAATAGTGCTGCGCTGGCTCAGCACTTCCCCTGAGTTTCACCTATACTTTTTGCAAACAAGAGTTAAGTATAGGAAGCATGTGAGCAAGCAAAGTTTAATTTCCTGTGCAGAGTGCGGACTGGTGGTTGCTCTGCCTGCGCTGCAGGAGGGCGAAAAAGCCCGCTGTCCGAGATGTCAGCACACCCTGATACAATTTATTAAGCATCCTGTGCAGCGCCCAATCGCCTATGCGTTTGCTGCGCTTATTGCCTTGCTGCTGAGTATCTCTTTTTCATTTATCTCCTTTCGCATCGAAGGTATTGCCCAGGAAATCAGTTTACTGCATGCGGTCACTATGCTCGATGAATATCAAAACACCGCCTTGGCAGTCCTGCTGCTATTAACCATTATTGTTTTACCTGCTATCTACCTTATTCTGGTTCTGTATCTGTATATACACAGCAGCCGGGTTGAAAAACTTTCCGCTCGCCAGCTTGAGCATATTCGCCTGTTTTGTAAAATTTTGTCTCATGTTCAGCCGTGGCTGATGGTGGACGTTTTTTTGATCGGCGTCTTAGTCAGCCTGATCAAGATAGCGACACTGGCTGATGTCAGTTTAGGTGACTCTTTCTGGGGCGTTTGTCTGTATACCCTGTTGCTGGTCAAGTGTGTTTCTCTGATTGACAGCAGCTGGCTGTGGGAGCAGTTTTTTCCGAACACTGTGGTGGCCGGGATTAAGGCCGGTGATACCCACCTTTCCGGAAATCATCTAAGCTGTCATACCTGTCATCAGGTTAACAAACTGAGCGCTGATGACACTCTACATTGCCTGCGCTGTAAAAGTAAGCTGCATCACTATGCCCCTGAACGCAACCTGCAGCAGGTTTGGGCTTTGCTGTTAACGGCCGTTGTCTTCTATATTCCGGCTAATCTTTATCCCATTATGTATACTGCCAGTCTGGGAAAAAATGAACCTGCAACCATTATTGGCGGGGTGGTGCTGCTCTGGCAGCATGGCTCTTATCCTATTGCCCTGGTGATATTTTTTGCCAGCGTCTTTATTCCCATGGCCAAGATTTTTATCCTGGCCTGGTTATTTATCGCCGTGCAGAGAAGCATCAACTCCACTGAGAAGGTGTCCATGCAGCGGCAGAAAATATACCGCTTAACCGAGCTTATCGGCAGGTGGTCTATGATAGATATCTTTGTTGTCGCTATCTTGGTGGCCTTAGTACAACTGCAGAATCTGATGGCAATCTACCCCGGCTCTGCGGCACTGTCATTTGCTGCTGTGGTGATATTTACTATGTTATCTGCGATGAGGTTTGATTCGAGAATGTTATGGAAAAACATAAAAACAGAGGCAGTTAATGGAAATCGTGCTTATGAAGAATAAACAACAGGCTCAGGCGGAAGTGGCCAAGGTGAAACAAATATCCACTATCTGGATAGTGCCGATCATTGCGCTGCTGATTGCTGCCTGGATGATCTACCAGTACGCCAGTAAAAGCGGACCTGAAATCACTCTGATTATGTCCGATGCCTCGGGGATAGAGGTGGGGAAAACAGAGATAAAATCGCGCAGTGTTAAGGTCGGTGTGGTGACGGATGTCAAGTTAAGCAAAAATTACGATCATATTATTGCTAAGGCAAGCATAGATAATGATGCGCGCAGAATGCTTAAGGAGGATACCCTGTTTTGGGTGGCTAAGCCGCGTGTCGGCCGAGAGGGGATCTCCGGCCTTGAGACCATACTTTCCGGCCCTTATATAGAGATTCAGGCTGGCGCGGCTGAGAAGGAGCAACGGGAATTTACCGTCCTGGAGGTGCCGCCTGTCGCTCCGCCTGATGCCAAGGGGCTGCGTGTGCTTCTGACTCATCCGCAGGCAGGGCGGTTAAATGTTGGCGACCCGGTTATTTATCAAGGTTTTACTGCCGGCCGGGTGGAAAAGGTAGGTTTTGATGGCCAACTGCAACAAGCTTTCTATCAAGCCTTTATCTTTCAGCCCTATGATAAGCTGATTAGAACCGGAAGCCATTTCTGGATTAATTCCGGCGTCGACCTTGAGCTTAACAGTGAAGGGGTTAAGGTGCGCTTTGCCTCCCTGGAGAGTTTGCTGGGCGGCGGTGTCAGTTTTGCTGTTCCCGATGGGGAAAGCGATGGTGAGCTTATTAGCGAACAGTTTAGTCAATTTACCCTGTTTAATGATCAGCAGGAGATCAAAGAAGGTCTTTACAGCCAGCATATTGAGTGGGTGATGCTCTTCGATGAATCACTGCGCGGTTTGAATCCCGGGGCGCCGGTTGAGTTTCGTGGTCTGCGTATTGGCTCGGTGGAAAAAGTGCCTTTCTCTAAGCCAAGCATAAAGGATGGCTTTCGCGCAACCAGATTACCTGTGCTGATCAGAATTGATTCACATCGTGTCTTTGCCAAAGATCAAAGCATTGCCAATGCAGACTTCAAGGAGGTGCTGATTGAAGAGTTTAAGCGCGGACTAAGAGGCTCGCTTAAAACCGGCAGCTTATTAACCGGCGCACTTTATATTGATATTGATTATGATAAAAATGCGCCAGCCTACCAGCAGCAAAGCTTTGCCGGTTACGATATTTTCCCGAGCGTACAGGGGGAACTGGCACAGGTGCAAAAACAGGTGATGGAAATTATTGAAAAGTTTAATAATCTGCCCCTTAACGACACCATTACATCCATGAATAATGCGCTGCAGACATTGCAGAAAACCCTGACGTCTGCCGACCATGCCCTGCTCAGTGTCGATAAACTGCTCGCACAGGAGCAGATGCAGTCGCTTCCTGCTGAGCTGCAGGCAAGCCTGATTAAAATGCAGCAGACGCTCGATGGTTTTAGCCCTCATGCGACTGTCTATCAGAATCTCAATGCTGCGTTGCTTGAGTTTGAAAAGATGATGAGCGAGTTTCAGCCGCTATTAGAGCAGCTCAATAAAAAGCCCAATTCACTGCTCTTTGGCAAAGAGCCCAGCGCCGATCCTGTGCCGGTTAAAGGGGATAAATAATGAAAAACTACTGGTTAGTTGCTTGCTGCATTTTACTTGGCTGCGCCAGTGAGCCAGCCATCGAAAACAAGCAGTATCTATTGGCAGATATTCCCGCAGCGCCATTGGCCGTGCCGGGGGCACCTGTGTTAATTGTTAACACTGAGTTAGCAGAATATCTCCAGCAACATGGTCTGGTCTACCGCAGCACTGCGACCGAGATTGTCCAGGCGCAGCATAACCGCTGGGCGCAGGGAATCAAACAGCAGCTCAATAGAAGAATC
>JBFGZH010000254.1:0-3993 GCA_041586895.1 Psychromonas sp.
GCGCGTAGGCGATGACCTCGAAAAACAAATGCCATTTTAAGGAGGTTAACATGGAAGATTTTCTTTCAACATTCAATACGGGTTACGCAGTGAACAATAAAGGTGAATGCTTTTCATTTAAGTCTGGGAAAAAGGTAAAGCTAAACCAGTATGCTAGCGGTAGGGGATATCTTGTTGTTAAGCCTTATATCGACGGAAAAAATATAAATATGTATGTTCACAGGCTTGTTGCTGAGGCGTTCATTCATAACCCTAATGACAAGCCATTTGTTAATCATATTGATGGAGATAAGCACAATAACCATGCTGACAACCTAGAATGGGTTACTCACTCGGAAAATATGGCTCACGCATCTACAACTGGGCTAATGAATAACAATAAGAGATCAAAACCTGTTGTATGTTTCAATAGCTCAGGGTTTGGGATGTGGTTCCCATCAACCAGGCAGGCAGATAGAAATGGCTTTTCTAATGAGTGTATAAGCCGGGTCTGTCTCGGTAAAAGTGAGTCTCACAGAGGAATGAAATGGGAGTATTGCAATGATAAGTAACGAGAAAAGGGCTGAGTTGTTCTTGGCTATATCTAAAATGCAGTCTGAGTTAACGGGCGTGTTTAGGGATGCAAAAGGTCACGGGTACTCATATTCGACACTGGACCAGTGTATCAAGACAGCCCAAAAGCCGCTTGCAAATAATGGGCTAGCGGTGGTGCAACTATTGAATGAAACTGAACGAGGCACGGAGATAGAGACAGTGCTAACACATGAAGCAGGCGGTTATATATCATCGTCATTTTTGATAACCAAGGCTGTTTTAATGGGAGGCGCTGGTAAGAATCCTGCTCAGGGAATGGGTGCCAGCATTACATTTATGCGTAGGTATGCGTATAGTGCAATTATCGGACTAGCTCAAACAGACGATGATGCTTGCGACGTTAGAGAGCCAGTGATAACAGAAACAGACAAACAGTGGGTAGAAGCAGCAAAAGCAAACCCGGAAGTCTTAGCGCAAATCAAAGACCCGGCATACAAAGCAAAGATTGAATCGTTAATTAAATAAAAAGGAAGATAGAATGAGTTTAAATAAATGTATGTTAATCGGCAACCTTGGCAAAGACCCTGAGGTTCGCTACCTACCAAACGGAACAGCGGTTGCTAATTTTTCACTTGCGACAAGTGAAACATGGAAAGATAAGCAAACAGGCGAGAAGAAAGAGAAAACAGAATGGCATAAAGTCTCTGTTTTTGGCCCGCTTGCCGATGTTGTGTCAAAATATGTAAAGAAGGGTTCAAAGCTTTATATTGAAGGTAAATTGCAAACGAGAAAGTGGCAGGCCCAAGACGGAACAGATCGCTATAGCACTGAGATTGTTTTGAATGGGTTTGAGTGCAAGTTGGAAATGCTAAATAAGGTTGATGCTGGAGGTCAGCAATCATCGCCGCAGCGATCAGCGCCACAACACCGCCCACAGGCACCGGCTCCACAATATCAGCAGGCGCCGGCACCGCAACAGCAAGCGCCACAATCGTGGGGCAACCCGCCAGCGCCGCAACAGCAAGCGCCTCAGCTGCCTGACGATGGATTCCAAGACGATATATCATTTTGATGTTAACCTTATAAATCAATAACTTAGCCCTGCTTAGGTAGGGCGATAGGAGGAAACATGAACTACAACAAAGTGTACATCGAAGAGATAGCAAGGGCGTTAACGCCTAACAAATGGTTTACAACGCGTGAGTTTGCCGCATTGGTGGATATGACTATTAGCAGTGCAGCAGCTAGATTGCGAGCGTTATACCTGAAAGACCAACTTGATCGAAGAAAGGAGAGTCACTATAAAATATTCTACCGAATGTCAGCAGTGCAAAAAATGATGATGATGCAAGAGTCAACGCAGGGCGGCGTAGGTAGGCCGACACTGGAGCAAGCGGCAGAGAAAGAGGTCGAGCATATAGTAACCAAGGCAAATATGTTTGACGAGCTGCTATATAGCAAGGCATTTACCGATAAAAAAGTATTTAAAGGGGGGTGTAAATATGGACATTAAAAACTCACATTATTGCGCGGAGTGCTCTCAGGAATGCAAAGATAATGGCTTTGAGCGCCATTATCTAATGAAGCCAACGCCAGCACGGAAACGATGCAATGCTTGGTATGAGGCGCATGATAAGCCGTTTAACCAACAGATTAGGGCGAGTGTTAGCGAGTCGAGAGCTAAAAATCCGCGCAACTCAGAAGCCGATCCGGTATTCACTAAAAAGCGCCGTGATGCTGAAATGATGCGAGAAATTAAAGCGATTGATGAGGAGTTGGGTTTATGAGTGATTACGACATAACCCTGCCATTCCCGCCATCTGTCAATGGTTACTGGCGCACAGTAAACAATCGCCAGATAATTAGCAAGCGTGGGAGGGAGTACAGGGAGCTAGCTATTCAATATATCGAAGGCGCAGCACTTTATAATGAGAAACTACCGTACCGTCTAGCTGTGTCGGTAACGCTGAACCCGCCAACACTGAGGCGTTTCGATATTGACAATTTCGTGAAAGCGCCTTTTGATGCATTAACGCATGCCGGATTCTGGCTTGATGATGAGCAAATTGATGTGCTAACAATCAGAAAAGGCGAGAAAGTGAAGGGCGGAAATGTTAAAATTAAAGTGGAGATATTAAAATGAAAAAGAAATTAAATAAATATTTCACTCGTGATGAGTTTGCGTGCAATTGCGGATGCGGTTTTGCTACCGTGGATGCTGAATTACTGCAACTGGTAACGGTTGTTAGAGAGCATTTTAACGCACCAGTGACCATTAACTCTGGCTGTCGATGCGAAGAATATAATGCGAAGATAGGCGGGGCTAATAACAGCAAGCACAAGCAAGGCATTGCGGCTGATATAGTTGTGAAAGGTGTTTCGGCTGCTGATGTTTATGAGTTCATAACTCATTATGTGGGCGAGTATTGGGCTGGTATAGGGGAGTATGAATCATTCGTTCATATTGACTCAAGGCCAACACCAGCAAGATGGGTTGGATAATTGACAGAAACAATACTAAAATTAATTTTATATACAGTGCCGCCAGTGATTGCCTGCATATTAGCAACCGGCGGCGAAACGGAGGAAGACATGAAAATCAATCAAGAATTAATCGAATTACAAAAACGAGCTGGCCTAAATAATCGCGATTTGGCATGGCTAACCGGCGTTAACGAGACTACAGTTAGACTGTGGCGCAAAGGAGATAGCGCAGTTAGCAAGTCAGCTGTCAGTGTTATCAGGCACTTTATTAACTTCAAGGAGTAGACTATGGGCTTTTTAAGTATATTCAAAACAGCGCCGAAAGCAGTAGATAATGTACTGGATAGAGAAAACGGGCTTCTAACTCAGTTCGGCGGGTGGATTGGCAACATGAACCTAACCGACGAAGAAGTAATGAAAGCCAACGCAAAGACAGTTGAAAGCGTGCAGGAGTTCGTTAAAGCAACGCTAAGCGAAAGCACAGAGCGAAGCAAGGCACGCCGAAGCATTGCGTCACTGTGGATTAAATCGCATTTAGCAATTATTTTATTATGCTGTATTTCAGCTCCATGGGATGAGCGGTTAGCATCGTTTTATCTGTCGCTAGCAACATCAAATACAATGCTAAGCTTGACCAGTGCAATTAGTATTTTTTACTTCGGCAGCTACTCTTTAGCACGACATAACGAAACAAAGAGCAAAAAATAAGCTATAATAGACACATAATAGGAGGTGATCCTTGTATCAGCGACCCGCAGTGATGCGCGTAGCGACCCCAGTCGTGAGACTACTGTCCCTTGCTTGCATCGTAAAGAAGTTGCAAGCCATGTGAAAATGTGAAGGAAGCCACGCCGAGAGTGTATAGAAATTTCGCGATATGCTCTTGGCTTCACTCTTACATTGAGGTGTTTATGAAAAAACAGTGTATAAGCTGCAAATTTGCTGATAAACCGCGCCACAATTGCGCTTGCAACC
>JBFGZH010000255.1:0-3958 GCA_041586895.1 Psychromonas sp.
GTACGCACCGGGAAATACCAACCCGGCGACGAGAAGAAAATCAACTTGCCGCATCTAACCCTCGACTCTATTGCTGCAGCCGTCGATTATGCTTTGTCGGCTACTGACTGAGTTTTTCGGTATGGCGCGAAGAGCGCTAGAATCCAATCAATAAAAGCCTGTACTTTAAAGGGGTAATTACTCGACTTGGCGGTTAAAAGATAATAACTGTAGGGGCTGGTAAAAGACACCGCAAAGGGAATAACCAGTGAGCCCTCGGCCAGTTCCTGCTCGATAAAAAAACGGGGAATCAATGCCACGCCCATAGCACTGACGGCTGCCTGCTTGAGCATATAGAAATGCGCCATACCGAACTTTTTCTCGGTGGTCAGCTGTAGCCCCAGCGCCTGCGACCAATCCTGCCACATCTGCGGCCGTAACGTATGTTTTAGCAACATCATCTTATTAATATCAGCCAATGAGCTCATTTGCTCCGCTATCTGCGGTGCACACACCAGACACAAATCCTCATCCATCAGTTTAATAGAGTTAACCCCTTGCGGCTCAGAAGTCGCACTGCGGATCACTATATCATAGTGGCTTTGCGAGAAATCAACAGGATGATCACCAATCGACAGATCCACATAAAGATTGGGATAACGTGATTTAAAATCTTCCAGATAAGGGATAAAACCGCTCAGACTTAAACTGGGTAACACATTAATTGCCAGGCTTTGCGAACGTAACAGCTGTGACTGAATATCAACAGTGGCATTATTAATCGTTTGCAATGCAGCCTGAATATGCGGCAAGTAAAGGCGCCCCTCATCGGTCAGCTGCAGTTTACGATGCTGGCGTAAAAACAGCGGCATGCCAATATACTCCTCCAACCCTTTAATTTGCTTGCTAACAGCCCCATGAGTGACATGCAGCTCTTTGGCCGCAAGTGAAAAACTGACATGCCGCGCAGCAGCTTCAAAAGTACGCAAGGCATTGAGGGGGGGAAGTTTAGAATACATTCGCTGCTCACTTAATCGCCGGTCAATAATTATGTGAAAATAACTCACACAAAAGGGAGAATAACTCCTTTGCACAACAGATGCAAATCCGCTTAAATAGCGCCATCCATAACCAACCAGGAAGTCCTCAGCAATGATCATCGAAGCCCTATTAGGCACTTCATTACAAAGCACAGCTATTCTTTTTTTGGTCGCCATAATAGCAGGTTTTATCAACTCGGTGGCCGGCGGAGGTGGGCTACTGAGCATTCCGGCATTAATGTGGGTCGGATTACCACCGGCAACTGTATTAGCGACCAATAAACTGCAGGCCTGCGGCGGCAGTTTCTCTGCCAGCTACTATTTTGTGCGCCGGGGCATTGTGAAATTAGGTGAGATAAAGTTAGCCATTGCCTGTGCTTTTAGCGGCAGTATTTTAGGTACTGTTGCTGTCCAGCAGATTGATGCCAGTGTACTGAAATCTGTCTTACCCTTTTTAATTTTAGCTATCGGCGCCTATTTTTTATTTTCCAAAAAAATCTCCGCACAAAATAATAAACAGATCCTGGCTCCCACTTTTTTTGCTTTTAGCATTGCCCTTTGTCTGGGCTTTTATGATGGTTTCTTTGGCCCGGGAACCGGCAGTTTTCTGACCCTGGCCTTTGTCTCCCTCGCCGGCCAGGATCTGATAAAAGCGACCGCCCATGCCAAAGTACTTAATTTTGCCAGCAATGTCGCTGCCCTTATAAGCTTTGCCCTGGCTGGTAAGGTTTTATGGTTGCTTGGCGGCTGTATGCTCTTAGGTCAGGCAATAGGAGCGACGCTGGGCTCTAAGCTAGTAGTCAGCAAAGGAGTTAAGTTTATTCGCCCGTTAATGGTCACTATGTCTGTTGCCATGAGTGCCAAGCTTTTATTTACCTGAGCGTAAGGATAACATAGCGTCAGCACGCTTCTGCTGACGCAATGTTATCCTTTAGTTGCTGCTCTTACCGCTGCGCCTAAAGTCGTACAGTGGTTTTCGATACCCACAAGATCAAAAATGCCGGCTTTATATAATTTTTTAGTCACTCGTCCATTGGCGCTGGAAAGTGGCACTCTCCGGGATATTTAAAAGCAGAATTCATTAATTGCCATGCGTTAGCTGTCAATGACTGTGCTTACCTTAAGCTTAAAACTCGCCACATACAGACAAACAAAAGAATACAAATTAAATGATAAGTATCAAATGGTAGATACAAAAGTTATCCTAGCATATAATCTAGACAATCAATCAGTTGATTGTTTAAAGTCTCCATATGTCGTTGACGCACATAGCCCCTGAGATAAATTGACTGAAATTCACATGACAATATCTTGAATATCGATAAGTTATTATTGATGCTTAAGGATACTTAAAGGCAAAATATGTCAAACAACATAAAATTAATCGCTTCAGATTACGATAAAACATTCCATAGAAATGATGAACAGGATTTAAAAACCAACCTTAATGCTGTCAAGGAGTGGAGAAACCAAGGCCATCTGTTTGCAATCAGTACCGGGCGGGATGTTGCCAGCATGCTTTATGAGAAAAAAGTCAGGAATATAGATTATGACTATATTATCTCTCTTAACGGCTCCTTTATTGTTGATGGTGATAATAATGTGCTCTTTAAACAATCTCTGGATAAGCGATTAGCCAGAGAGCTGGTTACCATGCTGAAAGAAAAATTTGCTGATGAACTGATCATCTCCAATGGTTTTGATGGCTGCAATATGACCAATAAAAAAGCCAGCCTGAACAATGAAGTTGCCCGAGAAGTATACCAAAGAAATTCAAAAATATACTCCAAGAGCATAGAAACAGCGCTTGATGGCGAAGTATTACTTATTGGCTGTTTGAACGATAACCTTGAAAAAGCAAAAGAACTGCAGGAAGAGATCCTGCTGAAGTATGCCAACGAAGTAGAAGTTTTTATCAATTTAAATTATATAAACATAGTCCCGAAAGGCATAAGCAAAGCGAGCGGCTTGGATATTATTATTAAGCATGCCGGCGCAGATAGCGATTTTGTTTCCGTGATTGGCGATGATTTAAACGACATTCCTATGCTGGAAAAATACAAGGGTTATGCGGTCAATAATGCCAAAGCAGAGGTCAAAGCCGCTGCCTTAAAAGTCTATAACAGCGTAGCTGACTTAATTGCCGCCGTTAGTTAATTAAAATATTAACCGCGCAGAGTGATATAACGACACTCCGCAGACTGATATTTGCCAAGACTAAAGCTGATTTTTATGCTCGACCATGCGCCGACAGATAATCTATAAGCGGACCTTTCGGGATAATCTGCGTCGGGTTAATCATGGTATGGCTGAAATAGTAATGACGCTTAATATGATAAAAATCGACGGTTTCTTTAACCTGCGGATACTGATACAAATCCCGCAGGTAGCCACGCATATTCTTATACTGCTCAATCAACTGCTTATTGCATTTAAAATGACCGACATATACCGAGTCAAAACGAATAAGCGTGGTAAACAGCCGCCAATCTGCTTCGGTTATCTTATTCCCAAGCAAATAACGCTGATCACTCAATATCTCTTCCACCTTATCCAGCGCAGAAAATAGCGCGTCGTAGGCCTGCGCATAGGCTTCCTGAGACGTCGCAAAACCTGCTTTATAAACACCATTATTGATATTGTCGTAAACAAAAGCGTTGATTGCATCGATTTCCCGGCGTAATGCCTGAGGATAAAAATCCAGGCTATTAGTCGTTATTCCATTAAACGCAGTGTTGAACATACGCATAATTTCAGAAGATTCGTTACTGACAATCTGTTCTGACTTTTTATCCCACAATACAGGCACAGTGACACGACCTGTATAGTTCGGGTTGTGGCGCGTATAAAGCTGATGCAGAAAATCGTATGCGAACAGATGATCGCCAGTACTGTGCTGCTCTTGGTCAAAACTCCAGCCACTTTGCAGCATATCAGGA
>JBFGZH010000256.1:0-3955 GCA_041586895.1 Psychromonas sp.
GGGTATGCTTGCAACAGATACTCTGCGGCATAATAAGCGATATCTTCATACTCTATTGCGGTATCTTTTATCGCGCCGGTAACTGCCAGGCGATAACCTGAATTGACATTTTCAATTTTAGGCCATAAAAATCCCGGGGTATCTGAAAGCATAATACCACTGGGTAGACGGATACGTTGCTGCTGTTTAGTAACGGCCGGCTCATTACCTGTTTTAGCGATAATTCTATCCGCTAATATATTGATAATAGTGGATTTACCTACGTTAGGAATACCCATTATCATGGCGCGGATCTGTTTGTCCTGACTTAAACGGTTGGGCAGCATCTGCTCACAAAGTTTAGTAATCTGGTGAACTTGCTCTGGCTTGCTGGTGGTAATGGCAAGTGCTTTAATTCCTTGTTCCTGCTCTAAATAAGTGATCCATCGTGCTGTGATCTCAGGGTCAGCCAGGTCTGATTTATTAAGTACTTTGATGCAGGGGGTTTTTTCTCGAATATGAGAAATTAATGGGTTTTCACTGCTATAGGGAATGCGCGCATCAACAACTTCAATGATGATATCAACCTGCGGTAATACCTCTTTGATTTGCTTGTGTGCTTTGTGCATGTGTCCGGGAAACCATTGAATCGCCATATTTAAAATTACTCATTAAAAAAATAATTGCTTATTTTAACAGGGATTAGCGCAGCTTGCGGCACTATTTTGCTATTTATAGGTGCACAGTAAAAGTACTTCAGGTTAAAATGGCTATTTTCTAATGCTAAAAGAAGATTAATATGGCTTATATTCCAAGTAACTATAAAAGTTTAGAAAGTGATTATCGTGATAAGGCGTTAAAATTATTTCCTTGGGTGTGCGGGAAATGCGCACGTGAATTTGTTTATTCTAACTTGCGGGAATTAACCGTTCATCATATCGATCACGATCATAGTAATAACCCGGCAGATGGAAGTAATTGGGAGCTGTTATGTATTTACTGCCATGACCATGAGCATGATAAATACACGCAGGCGGA
The DNA here is from genome assembly GCA_041586895.1 of Psychromonas sp. Classification (GTDB taxonomy): domain Bacteria; phylum Pseudomonadota; class Gammaproteobacteria; order Enterobacterales; family Psychromonadaceae; genus Psychromonas. The sequence continues at coordinate 1,018 of JBFGZH010000256.1, forward strand.
TTTATACGGCAGCAGCGTGGAAGCGGGCGATGATCAGATTGAAACTGCCACTTATAACCCGTTTGCGGACTTGAAAAGCAAAATGAAAAAATAGTTGCTATATCCAAGCTATTGATTTTTAATCTTGAAATATCGATTTCAGCTGAACAAGTCTGTTCTGCTTTGCATGGGCTGGCATTGGCATAAATGTCGCCATGCTTATTTCTGAGACCTCATTTAATACCGGCCCTTGATATATTCCTTTCGTTAATTTGTGCGCTTTATCTCTCTTTCTGGCATAATTATTTATTTTTAGCTTTGAGTAAACTATGGAAAATTTACTGGCCGCGCGTTTTCGTGGCTATTACCCTGTCATTATTGATATTGAAACTTCTGGTTTGAATTCGCAAACAGATGCCATATTAGAAATCGCAGCTATTCTACCGGCAATGGATGAGCAGGGGTATCTTTACAGCGCAGAGAAAATTCATTTTCATGTACAGCCTTTTGAAGGGGCTAATTTAGATCCGAAAGCCTTAGAGTTTACTGGCATCGATCCCTTTAATCCTTTGCGTGGCGCAGTCGATGAACGGGAAGCATTGACTGAGATATTTAAATTAGTACGCAAACACCAGAAAAATAACAAATGTAACAGATCGATAGTGGTGGCGCACAATGCTTCATTTGATCAGGGCTTTATTAATCAGGCAACAGTGCGTTGCAATTTAAAGCGCGTGCCGTTTCATCCTTTTGCAAGTTTTGATACCGCGAGCATGGCCGGATTAACCTTAGGGCAAACGGTACTTGCTAAAGCATGTGAGCAAGCAGAGATTCCCTATAACAATGATGAGGCGCATTCGGCGTTATATGATACAGAAGTGACTGCACAGCTGTTTTTCCATATGGTTAATAAGTGGAAAGCCCTGGGCGGCTGGCCAATAACTGCTCCTAAGAGCGAACAGCAAAGCAATGAAGCTAAGTGATGATGGTGTTTTAAACGGGCAATAGCGAGCAGCACTAATAAACAACCTCTCAATAGAGAGGTTGTTTATAGCTAAAATAGCTTAAATTCGAATAATTTTACACGTATTAGTCGAGCCTTCATTAATATCATCACCATGGGTGAGTAGAATAAGATCGCCTGTTTGTAAGTAATCGGCATCTTTAAGGGTTTGTAGGGCATTATTTATAAATTCAATACTGTCAGTGGTTGTCGAATTGAATTTAACTGGAGTAACACCACGGTACAGAGCACAATAACTTAAGGTTTGTGAGTTACTTGACAGAGCGTAGATAGGTAAACCAGAGCTTAAGCGCGACATTAATAGCGGTGTCGTGCCTGATTCAGTTAAAGCAACAATAGCTTTGACGCCGTTAGTATGGTTAGCGGCAAACATGGTGGTCATAGCCAAGGCTTCACCCGGATCGGTAAAGGTGTAATTCATACGGTTATTGGAAACATTGATGCTTGGGTGTTTTTCTGCGCCCATACAAACGTCACTCATCGCCTGTACTGTTTCAACAGGAAAATCACCGGCAGCCGTTTCACCGGACAACATAACCGCGTCAGTACCGTCCAGTACTGCATTGGAAACATCCATGACTTCAGCACGGGTCGGCATGGGCGCACTGATCATGGATTCCATCATCTGTGTCGCGGTGATCACCACCCGGTTTAAGCGGCGTGTGGTACGGATCATGTTTTTTTGTACGCCGACTAAGCGTGCGTCACCGATTTCTACGCCTAAATCACCACGGGCAACCATCACAACATCTGATGCTAGAATAATATCTTCTAATGCTTCTTGCGTTGCCACTGCTTCAGCCCGCTCAACTTTAGCAACAATTTTGGCATTGCAGCCGGCATCGATAGCCAGTTTACGTGCATAGTGCAGGTCATCGCCATTACGGGGAAAAGAAACCGCTAAATAGTCACAGCCAATTTGTGCGGCCGTCAGGATATCTCTTTTATCTTTATCCGTTAATGCGGGTGCCGATAAACCGCCACCTTGTTTGTTAATGCCTTTATTATTTGACAGGGGGCCGCCAATAATGACAATAGTATGTACTTTATTACCGCTAACCTGCTCAACCTGTAGCTGTACGCGGCCATCATCGAGTAGCAATACATCTCCCGCAGACACTTCTTGTGGTAGGGTTTTGTAATCAAGTCCAACCGCTATTTGAGTACCCTGACCTTTTTCAATATCACTGTCCAGGGTAAATTTATCACCGACAGCTAATTGAATTTTATTATTCTTAAAGGTAGAAATGCGGATTTTAGGACCTTGTAGATCGCCCATAATAGCAACCTCTTTACCTAAACGAGCTGAAATTTCGCGAACCTCATCGGCTCTTCTTACGTGATCAATCGCATCGCCATGAGAGAAATTCATGCGCACCATATTGGCGCCGGCAGCAATAATTTTCTCTAAATTATTGTCTCTGTCGGTAGCTGGGCCTAATGTGGTTACGATTTTCGTACGTCTTGTCATTGTCTACTCCTGTAATATAGGTAAATCTATTGTCCTGATGAAGAGTGATTATTACATCACATATTTAAATCAAGATGTTATCGTTTTCAGGAAAAGATAGCGAGAAAATTCCCTTGCCGCGCCATGCTGCCAGTATTGACATGCTGCGATTAAAAAAATGAAGGGTATATGTAAAGCAATGCGTAGCTGAAGCCATATCCTGGCGGATGAAAAATAATTTCAGTAGTGATGACTAACTCAATAGCTCAGTCACTGCCAAAGCTGAAAGTCTGGAAATAGTTGCCAGATGAAAGGTTAAAGCAGTTAAAACAAAATACAACAATCGCAATATTTTTCTGACTTGCCCACAATAATAGTACTAAATTGTACTGTATGTGATGACAGGTAAGGCTTTAAGTATGTGGGTTTCCACAACAAAGTTAGCCAAGATTGAGGGGGTTACAACCCAAACCATTAGGCGACGA
>JBFGZH010000257.1:0-3947 GCA_041586895.1 Psychromonas sp.
AGCACACCGACACCAAACAGGATGCAGGGTAACCAGATGCTGGCGGCAATAGAGACGGCGGCCATATCATTAGCACTGACACCGCCCGCCATCACGGTGTCAACAAAACCCATCGCGGTTTGTGCAAATTGCGCGATAAATACAGGAATACTTAGCCTTATTATTTTATTGATTTCTTGACGGTAGGACACAAAGATTCCTGGTGCATATATATAAGAATAAAAGAAGTTTTGTTTTATACGCAATCGCTTATTGATTTGCAATGAAGCTGGCGTTTTTTATCAGTGGTAAATATTAATAATGCTCGTTATGCCCAGCACGCCGGGTAGGTTTTTATAATAATTAAATATTGCGTTGACATTAATTGTTTATTTATTTTAATAATGATGGATAATACCGCAAAATATAGGTATCAATAAAACTGATACTGGTAGTTGTTTTAATCTTCAGGAAGATATTTAATGAAATATTCGCTTAAACAATTAGCTGTTTTTGATGCCGTTGCCAGTCAGGGAAGTGTTAGTGCGGCTGCCCGCAAGTTATCAATGACACAATCTGCGGTGAGTATGTCGCTTTCCCAGCTGGAAAATGTCTTAGACAGACCTCTCTTTATTCGCCAGGGTAACAGGTTGACCTTAAGCCACTGGGGGCGCTGGTTAAGACCTAAAGCCAAGCGTTTATTACAAGATGCGCAGCAGATACAGATGGGCCTGCATGAGCAGCAGATAATTAGCGGCAGTATAGTGCTGTTCTCCAGTCAAACGGCCGCCGAGCATATACTGCCCAACCTGATTAGTAAAATTGATGCAGATTTCCCGGAACTGCGCATTGAGTTAATGGTTGAAAATACAGGTCATGTTATTCAATGCCTGCTCAATCATGAATGTGATTTAGGCATAGTCGAAGGACGTAATGATGATTCCCGCATCTATCAGAAAAAATTAATAGATGATCATCTTGTGGTCTTTACGAATCCTCACCATCCCTTTGCAAATAAAGAGAATGTCAGCCTTGCTCAGCTGGAGCAGGCAAAGTGGGTGTTAAGGGAAATTGGCTCGGGAACACGACGTATTTTTGATGGTGCTGTTCATGGCTTAATTGACAATATTAAAGTTTGGAAAGCTTATGAGAGTGTTGCAGTTCTAAAAAAGCTGGTTGAAAATGGTTTTTATCTGGGCTGCCTGCCTTATTTAGATGTGGCGAAGGAGGTTGAAAATGGTCAGCTGGTGATTTTACCGACACCGCAATTGGATATGAAACGCAGTTTATCCTTTGTCTGGCGTAAAGATGCAGGTGATAATCCGCTGCGTGATTGTATTTTAGCAGAAGCGCGCCGTCTGATTGATCATCCAGAAAGATAAGACAAGCAACACTTGCTTGTCTTATCGCGGCCAATTATGCCGCTTTTGTGTCAGGCTGATCGTTAGGGGTATATTCTTTAACGATCAAGCTGGTCAGTTGACGACGCGAAATGACACCACAAAGCTTGCCATTTTCAACAACCGGATAAATTGAAGGGCGTTTAGCCGAAGCCGTTTTTAAGCGTTCATCATAGCTTTGGTAACTGCGACTGGTTAATATGCCATTATCATTAACCGGGAAGAGTTTCTCTTTATCGACAACCATAAACTCAAGCAGAGCAGTGATCGGCTGTGCTGCATCTACAGTAAGAATTTCCGTCTGCATTGCATTACTCACCAGGTAGTTTAATTCTGCTGAATATTCTTCTGACCATAATAATCTTAAGATGTCCTGCTGGGAAACAAAACCTATTAGCTGTTGCGCTTGATCAACCACAGCAGCGGCGCTTACTTCATGTTTATTTAATAAAGCCAGCGCTTCATAGATGTCCTGCTCTTTTGTCAGTAGCAGGGGAGTTTTGTCCATAATATCTTTTACGGTTAGTTTGTTTAATGTGCTTTTCATAATCAATGCTTCTCCGAATGTTGTTAACTGGTTGTGGTTATTAATATTGTTGTTTGTAGCGCTTGCTGAAGGAGTTGGCTGGTGCTCTTTGCCTTCGATTAACCAGTAACCGATACCGACAAATACGCCGCCGCCGACAATATTGCCAAGTGTTACCGGAATAAGGTTATGGAAAATAAAGTTAGGCAAGGTCAGATGAGCAAAATCTGCAGCGACGTAGCCATGACTAATATAAAAGGCTGGATCACTGATGGCTTTAATTGTTAAGCCCAGCGGTACCATAAACATATTGGCAATACTATGCTCAAAACCACTGCTGACAAACATGGCAACGGGTAAGATTAAAAGCATAGATTTAGCCAGGGTATCTTTGCTGCTAAAAGCCATCCATGTGCCTAAACACACCAGTAGGTTACACAAAATACCCAGTGCAAATGCCTGCGCCCAGTTATGCTCAAGCTTATGCTGTGCAATTTTCAGTGCGTTAATTCCCCACTCGCCACCATCAAGCAGATGCATCTGTGCTGTGATAACCAGTGTCAGCATGACTGCAGCACCAACTAAGTTGCCTAAGTACACCCGGCCCCAGCATTTTAGCAACTGACTTGTGCTAATACGGCGTTGCGCCCAGGCAACCGTACTCAGTACCGTGCTGGTAAAGAGCTCTCCGCCGCAGACAACGACCAGGATCAGACCTAAGCTGAAAGCAAGGCCGCCCGCTAAGCGGATCAGTCCCCATGGTGCGCCATGAGCGCCTGTGGTGACTGTGATATAGAAGACAAAGGCAATAGCAATAAAAGCTCCGGCAAAAATGGCTAATGAAAATGATTTTGCAAAAGATTTTGTTGCTTTCTTATAACCATACTCTTCTACTTGCTCTAAGATTCCATCATGTTGAGCACTGCTTTTATGCTGCGTGTGACTTATCAGTGTGACGGGGTAATTATTACTAAGATCCATAATTTTTCTCGTGATAAATCACGCCTCTAATTGTTTGATTAATAGTGGGTTTTAAATTCAACACTTGTCTGTTCTCCTTGTAAAAATGTATTACGTTAATGGTTAACCTATACCCAAGGGTGAAGGCAGGAGTACAATAAGGGAAATAAAATAATAATAATAATTGATAATTTAGATTGTGAGGTTCAATATAATTGATGGTCCACTGAGGATGTTGATGGCAGGGCGCTGCAGTCGTGGACGGTGTGGATTTTAGTTTGTATTCTGCTAGTTAATATCAGTAGTAAAGCTTATCGGAGTAGCAAGGTTAGCAACCTGGCTTGCAAGCTTGTGCTTGCGTTGCAGATATCAAAGTGACCATTCTCCTTTACCAAAGCGGTAAATAATGGTTGTCCCTATTTGATTTTCTCTAGTGTTTGTTTGTGTACTGTAATACTGCTGCCAGTAAGACTGCACAGCCCAATTATTAGTGATTTTATAGTGAAGGCCCAAGCCGGCACTTATTTGCAGCTGCTTTTTTTCTTGAGCAAGCATAAGCTCACCGACACCGGCGCTGATAAATGGACGCCAGTCTGATTGACCATTCAGGTAATAGTGCATATTCAAAGCATAATTTTCATAAATCAGCGGGTTATTGGCTTGCTGGGCTTTTACTTCTGCTCGCGTGTAATTTAAGTGTGCTGAGAAGTGACGGGTAAAATAGAGACCCAGTGAAAATTGCCGGCCATAGGCGTTATTTACCCGCCATTGTTTATCTAAGTCTATCCATATGCCGCCAGCTGACAGGCCAACAATTCCGCTATCAACGGGATCGATAGTGCTTATCTTCTGACTGTTATATCTGTTTTTTTTAGCGCTGATCCCGCTTGCTGGATCACTGTGATCGCCAGCAAAGTCATAGCTGAGGGTTAAACCTATCTGCTGCTCTGCGCCACTCCCATCAGGCAGTGCACTCTGCTTAAAGGAAATATAGCCTGTTCCTGCTTTGATAATATCCCGCTTAAACAGTGCATTAATATTGCGCCCGATTGAGTCAATGGGATCGAGAAAAAATAGCGCTA
>JBFGZH010000258.1:0-3945 GCA_041586895.1 Psychromonas sp.
AAGGGTGTACCGCGAACATGATGACCTGCATCTTTCTCTGACAGAAGAGATCACGGCTAATTTAGATGACAATGAACGTGCGGTACTATTGCAGTGTCTGGAGAAAATGAATGCCGAGTTTTAATGCTACGGCTATCTTTCTTTAGCTAGGCTGATTTTTAATTAAGCACGCTTGCTTAATTAAAAATCAGGCCTGTTTATCAGCAGAAAAAATAGCAAAGATAAACAGGCTGTCATTTTTTTTTAATAACTGCATCTGCCATAAAAAAACAGCGCAGGCTTACATCTGCGCTTGAATGTAATTAGGTAAACCTATTTTTTCTATTAAGCCCAGGTGTTGCTCTAACCAATTGATATGATCCGTCTCGGTATCATTAAGTAATTCAGCTAATATATCACGGGTCACATAGTCTTTTTCAACTTCGCATACGCCCATGATGTGACGTAAGCTTTCAGCAACTGTGTACTCCGCTTTTAAATCATTTTCGAGCATCTCTTTGACGTTACTGCCGATATGAATGGCCTCTCGAGAAGCCGTATCAGGCTGACCTTCTAAAAATAAAATACGCTCTATTAAACGTTGTGCATGGTCTAGCTCTTCGCCATGCTCATGAGTGAGCTTTTCATGTAATTTACTGATTCCCCAGTCATCATACATTTTCGCATGCGCTAGATACTGATCCATAGAGGTTAATTCTAGAGTGAGCTGCTTATTTAATAGATTAATAATGGTTGTATTGCCTTTCATATTACTCTTCCTCCATCATGGACTGTAAATAATTTTCAATACCTGTATTTTCGATTAAAAATTGTTGCGCTTCGATCCAGTCAATATAGGCTTCTTCACCTTCAAGGATCTCTTCTAAAATATCTCTGCTGACATAATCCGCTTCTGTTTCACAGAGGGCGATGGCATCGCGCAGCGCAGTGGTTTGCTCGGAGATGATATTCAGATCGCACTGCAGCATTTCCGGGGTATGTTCACCAATTTGCAGTTTACCGAGCTGCTGCAGGTTGGGTAACCCTTCTAAAAAGAGAATGCGCTCAATCAGTGCGTCAGCTTGTTTCATATCCAGAATGGACTTTTTATAGGACTTTTTATCCAGGGCTTCTAATCCCCAGTTTTTATACATGCGCGCATGTAAAAAGAATTGATTAATGGAAGTGAGTTCTATCGTTAATATTTCATTTAAACAGGTTAATACCGCCGTTTTACCTTTCATATGCAACCCCTCATTTACATCTATGTAACAATTAACCATAGATTGAAAATACAGCGATAACAAAAAAAATCAACTATTAAAATGATTTTATTGCAGGAGCATGGCATGCCCGTTACTTAAAAAGAGATCTTACCTGAGAAAATAAAGGGTAAATGGGAAGGGGAAAAGACTATGCAATCGCATCCTCTGCTTCTGCTATTTGTACCAGGTGGTTATTGAGAGTTTTTTTTACAGAACAACGACATAGACCGCATTTTGAGCCTACTTTCAACTCTTTGGTGAGTGATTTCATGGTCTGCGCGCCATTATCAATCGACTCTTTAATTTTATTGTCAGTCACACCATAACAAATACAAATATACATCAGCTAACTCCAAGGGTTAATGTTGCTGAAATTCTAGATCAAATGATAATGATTATCAATACATGCTGATAAATATTATTTCAAATCTATCAATAAAGTCTTAATTGTGCCGGACAAGGCTTAACAACTGTTGCTTGCTCCTGTCCTGTTTGCGAGCAAAGACCTATTAAAAAAGAGGGTATAAGGTTACAATAAATAGCATTTTCAGGATATATAAATTGACAGGTAACGAATAAGAATGAGTGTCGAAAAAATAAGCAATACTGTAAAGTCTAAACAGAAAAAATTCAAACTAACTTTACTTTATTTTGCAATACTGTTGCTATTTTTAAGCTTAGTCACTGCGCTAATTCATACCGTATTACAGCAACAGGTTGATGCAGATCGGGAAGCTAAAAAACAGCTGGCATTAGCGAATATACGGGAGCAGATAACCTACGAATTGAACTATGTCGCCACAGATCTTATTCATTATGCTTACAGTGCGCTGGCTAAAGCTAACCTTGCTCTAGATGATTCAATTGCCGAACATTATCTGACATCCTTGATGTTCAGCATCTCTTCACTGCAGAAAAATTATGCGCAAATCCGCCTTTTTGATCGCCTGGGCAATGAGAAAATCCGCATCGATCAAAATCCTGATCTGTCACTGCAGCTAATCCAAGGTAATCAATTGCAAGGTAAGAGTCACCGCTACTATTTACAAAATGCCATGGCGCTTCAGCCTGGCCAGGTTTATATCTCAAAATTTGATCTCAATAAAGAAAGAGGTGAGGTTGAATACCCGATAAAACCCATGCTTCGTTTTCTGACGCCTATTCACTCTGTTGATGGCGAGCTGCTTGGTGCTGGGGCTATTAACTACAACGGCAGTAAATTGTTAAAAATACTGGCAGAGCATAATGCTGATCGAAGTGATCATTTTTTTCTTATCAATCATAGCGGTTATTATCTGGCCGGAGATGACAGTCGCGCCTGGAGTTTTATGTTTCCGGGAAAAGAGCAGTTTCTTTTCTCAGAGGAGCATCCTTACCTATGGCAACAGATGCTTGGCAATAAGAATGGCAATATGATGACTGATCATGGTGAATATTACTTCAGCTACTTTTCGTTATCTCCCAATTCATCATTTTCTGTGGTTAATGAGGAGTCTATTTTTCTTCTTCTGCATGTGCCTAAATTTATTATTGATAATGAGTATCGCGCATTTCAAACAGTGTTAATGATAAGCTTTATTCTAACAGCACTGCTCTTTGCATTCTTAAGCTGGAAGCTTGCCAGTTATCAGGTGGAGCAAAAAAGGTTAGTTAAGCAGTTAAAGTTTGAAGCGGGCCATGATGAGTTAACCGGGCTGAGTAATAGAAAGGAAATTTTAAATTATCTGCATAAGAGTATCAGTGCCACACGGCGAAGAAATAGCTGCTTATCTTTAGCCTACATTGATGTTAATGATCTGAAAAAAACCAATGATCGCTATGGCCATGATGCGGGCGATCAGCTTATTAAAGGCGTCGCCACGGTCATTAACCAGAGCATTCGTAAATCGGATTATGCCGCGCGTATCGGAGGCGATGAATTTCTTATTATACTGGCAGACTGCGGCAAAGATGATGCCACCCTTATCCTGCAATGTATTCACTCCAGTTATGCTGAATTAGGGCTGCTAAAGGTCGGCAGAAAGTGGAGTTTAAGTTACGGCTGCACTGAGCTAATGGGTAAAGAAGATACAGCACAAGCAATGATAGATAGGGCTGATAAGGCGATGTACAAACAGAAAGCATGGCACAAGCAGTCGGCTTAAATATGTGCTGCCACTTGGCGATGCAATGGAAAATATTGTACGCTGCGAATCTGTGATTCATCCAGCCTTAACTTAAATCTACAGGGAGTGTATATCAGTGACTGAAATCAAAAAGATATCCTGGCAGCAGACCATTCCACTGCGCCATAAAGTACTTTGGCCAGAGAAGCCGCCGGAGCACTGTTACGTCGAGGATGATCCGCAGGGCATACACTTTGGTGCTTTTTATCATGGCGAGCTGGTTTGTGTGGCTTCCATTTACCTTAAAGAAGATCAGGCAAGGCTGAGAAAGTTTGCTACCGAGCCTGCTTTTCAGCGTCGGGGAATCGGCACTTTAATGCTGCAGTATATTATCGATGAGCTGCGCAGGCAGGCTATCTCTTATTTCTGGTGTGATGGCAGAGAGTCCGCATTAGACTTTTACAAACGCTTTAATATGTGTAGTGAAGGGCAGCGCTTTTATAAAGCGGATGTTCCTTACTTCAAAATGGTATTGGCTTTATCAGATCGTTAAAAAGAGCAAAATTTAGACGTTAATTATGAGATTCCAACGGCAT
>JBFGZH010000259.1:0-3901 GCA_041586895.1 Psychromonas sp.
CGTTGTAAAATCTCGCGACTGGAAATAATTTCCCCGACGCTCAGATGCAGCATCATCTGCAGATAAGCAGTAGGATCGCCGAGGCCATAGATAGCAGACACAGAGGCGACTAACACCACATCGTCACGCTCTAACAAGGCTTTGGTCGCAGACAGACGCATCTGCTCAATATGGGCATTGACGGCGGCATCTTTTTCTATAAAGGAATCAGAGCTAGGTACATAGGCTTCCGGCTGGTAATAATCATAATAAGAAACAAAGTATTCCACGGCATTATGAGGAAAAAATTCTTTCATCTCGCCGTACAGTTGCGCCGCTAATGTTTTATTCGGTGCAAGAATGACGGTCGGACGGTTTAAGCGGGCAATGGTATTGGCCATAGTAAAAGTTTTACCTGAGCCTGTCACCCCTAATAATGTCTGAAAAGCCAAGCCCGACTCTATGCCGTCAACCAGACGCTCAATCGCCTGAGGCTGATCTCCTGCAGGGGAAAATGTCGATGCGAGTTGAAACTGTTTCTTCATAAAAACCTCAATATTTATACTCAAAGCACTGCAATATCAGCTCTCAACAGCCTGCAGTCGCTTACTATATAACCGATATGAATCGCAAATAGAACTCATATAGTAAGCTGTTTAACAGCAAAGATCCGTTTATTTCCTTTAAGAAGGCTGCCCTGCAAATAAATTAACCATAAAACAAACAACTGATGCATATATTTTTAGCAAACAGCCATTTTCATATATTAAAACAACAGTCAAGAGCCTTTTTTCACTTTGTTATCTTGCAAGCCGAAAGAATAAGCGCCGAGGTTATCACGATCATCAGAATATTTTATGGTAAACAGCAATTATCCATTGCTTATAAAATAAACAATAAAAAACCCTTTAATTTTTAGCTTGTCAATGACTTTCTTGAAAATTAAATTTAAATAATACACATAAGAGTATTGACTTTTAAACGATCATCGTCAGCCTTAAAATAATCAAATAAAAACAATTCCCACCAACTTGACATATTTAAGTTGTTGATTTTATTAGACTTATAATATTGACTGTTTTTACGGCAATATAAGCAAAACTAAGCAACCATCGGGCTTGCAGAGACTTTTAATAAAACTTCCCACAGAGTTATCCACAGGAAAAGTGGATAACCAGCTAAAAGCCAGAAGGCATCGGCTTTACAGTCTGTTGGCAGTAAGTTTAACAGGATCTTTTGCAGAAAAGATTTCTCTATTCTGATCGTGTTTTGTACAAAAACAAAAAAAACATATAAATAAGGACAATGACCACTAATAGACGCAAAATGGGAAAAATCAAGTCTAAACTAAACATTTATGGGCTTACTGTTGAATATTTAATATTATCAGCGTTTAAAAATCCCCCATATGCCGATAACAGTATATTTATTTGCTATGCTTCGCTGTACCATTTATCTAAAGGAAAAAAATTGTGATTGATTCATTACTAAAAAACATTCACCGCACACTCTTGATCATTGCCCCATTGCTATTAGTTGCCTGCACTAGCTCCCCAATCAGCATGCAGCTGCAACCTGAATTAACAGTCACTCAGACGAGCGAGCCGTTAATCAGTAAATCAAGCTGGGCCATCAACAGCCAGGATCATCGCATCGAAAAATACCTGATAGAAGTCAGCAAGGGTGAAAAGGCAGCCACGCTGATTAACGAATCACAAAGCAGCCGCTTAATTATTGAAACGGCACTGCAGCAGCAATGGCACAAAAAGGGGCTGAGGTTTAATGCAGAAAGCAGCAATAAGATTAATATTGAGCTGATTAAGCTATTGGCTAAGGTCGAACAAAAGACCCTGACTCACAATATTGCGACCAAGATAGTCATTAAAGTGGAATTAAGCAGCAGAGCACAAACCTTCAGTAAAATATTCACCTTACAATCCACTAAGAAGGGGGTATTTACCGCTAATACCCAAAAACTAGGTGAGCAATTAAATACTCAGCTCGCACAGGTATTAAATGAGATCATTAAAGATCCGCAACTTCACGTTAAACTACAGCAACTTTAACAGCACAGATAAGGAATTATGCAATGAAACAACTGTTGTCGATCTTTATGCTTGTACTGAGCAGCAGCGTCTTTGCCGCCGGCAATCCAAGCGTACTTATGGATACCTCAAAGGGACAGATTATTATTGAACTTTACCCGCAACAGGCACCGAAAACAGTGGCCAACTTTTTGGCCTATATAGAGCAAGATGGCTTTAGGCAGACCACCTTTCACCGGGTTATTAAGGATTTTATGATCCAGGGAGGCGGATTTAAAGCAGCAGGTGAACGTGCCGATGTCTTCGCGGCTATTGAAAATGAATCCCAAAATGGCTTAAGTAACCGACGCGGCAGCATTGCCATGGCCAGAACTAACCATCCGCACTCGGCGACTCGGCAGTTTTTTATCAACCAGAGCAATAACCCCTTTTTAGATGCGCAAAGCCATAAATGGGGTTATACCGTCTTTGGTAAAGTCACCTCAGGGATGCAGGTTGTCGATCAAATTGCGGCGGTCAAAACAGACCGTTCCGATAAGCCGCTGCAGACGATTACTATCAATAGCATTACCCTACAGGCCCCCCGCTAATCTAAAAATAACGCTTATAACAGGGAGTTAACACTATTGCTCCCTATTTGCAGGAGAATGCATTTACTGGTTACAATCATAACACTATTGCTATACCCGCCTGCTCCCCCACCGGGATCATTTGGGTATAGAGCACACTTACATAAATAGGGAGCAACATGGAATTTTCAGTATTAGGCAGCAGTGCTATTGATGTCTCGCGAGTCTGTTTAGGAAGTATGACCTGGGGGCTGCAAAACAACCAGGCTGATGCCAACCAGCAGATTGAATATGCTCTGGCACAGGGCATTAATTTTATTGATACTGCAGAGATGTATGCGGTCCCGCCTTCTCCGGAGACTTACGGTAAAACAGAAACTATTATCGGTAACTGGCTGGCGGCGAACCCGACTCGCCGTAAAGAGATAGTGTTAGCCACTAAGATTGCCGGTGTCGGCTTATCCTGGGTACGTGACGGTGGTCCGATCACCGGGGAAGCCGTCGTGCAGGCGGTTGATGCTTCATTACAGCGTCTGCAGAGCGATTATATTGATCTTTTCCAACTGCACTGGCCGAATAGGACTTCACCGCATTTTGGCAAGCATTGGCCTAACCAGTTTAAGTTTACTGATGCCGATGCCGCAGATCATAGCGCGCAGATGTTAGATATTCTGCAGGGTCTGAAGCGTTGTGTGGATGCCGGTAAAATTCGTTTTTGCGGATTATCTGACGATACCCCGTGGGGGATTAATACCTACCTGAAGTTAAGTGAACAGCATGATCTGCCACGCATGGTGTCCATCCAGAATGAATTCAGCTTACTGCATAGTAAAGACTGGCCTTATTTAATTGAAAACTGCATTCAGGAAAATATCGCTTACCTTCCCTGGTCCCCCCTTGCAGGCGGCCTGCTTAGCGGTAAATACCTCAATGGTGCAAGGCCGGCAGGAAGCCGCTGGACATTACCGCAACGTAATGGCCTATTGCGCGATACGCCGAGTGTGCATCAAGCCGTTGCTGCTTATGCTGAAGTAGCGAAGGACCATGGTTTTACCCCTGCGCAACTGGCGCTGGCATGGTGCGATCAGGTTGACGGGGTGACATCGACCATTATTGGTGCCACGAATATGGCGCAGTTAAAAGAAAATATCGAGGCCTTTTCCAAACCGCTTAATCCGCAGTTAATAAGTGATATTAATAAGGTCTTGAAAACTTACCCGGTTCCCTTTTAGCTTGCTCTTGGCGCTGGCGTTTTTGAGGCTGAGCATAACGGCTTAAGTTAAACGTATCTTATGCCGGTGTAGTCTC